>NZ_FYEC01000032.1:0-55517 GCF_900187635.1 Pseudomonas sp. Irchel 3H3
CGACTGTAACGATGGCTTCGTTGCCCAGTACCAGGTTTTCGAAGGATTTGCCGTCGACTGCAGCGTCGGTGACGCCGAGTTTGATGGTTTCGCCGTCTTTGTAGACGTCATCGCCTTGGGCTTTCAGCTCGTACGGCGTGCTGTTGGTGCCGGCCTTGATGACCACGGTGTCGCCGTTGCTCAGGGTCACGGTCAGGTCTTGCTTGAGTTCCTGATCGACTTTCACCGTGAACTTAGGTGCAGCGTTTTCCAGCACGTCGCCATTGCTTTCGATGGTGACGGTGATCTTGTCGCCTTCGCCCGACGGTTGGTCGGTGACGGTGGTGGTGAACTGGTCTTTGCCCAGAGTCAGTTTCTCGAACTGATCGGCGCCAGAAACGCTTTCCAGCTTGTTGACCAGCGCTGGCTGACCGCCGGTGAAGATGTCGTTGCTGGTGACCACGGTAGCCGTGCCGGTGGTGCTGTTGGCCGGAACGGTGATGGTGGTGCCGTCGGAAAGCTTGAAGGTCAACTCGCCGTGGTTGCTCATCGGCAAACCAGCAGCGTTAGTCAGGGTCACGGTGTAGGTGACGGAGCCGCCTTCGGTGACGGTGGTTTTATCCACAGACAGAGTGGCAACCACTTCAGAAGTGGTGTCGCCGATGGTGACCTGAGCTTTGTCGCCCAGTACCAGGTTTTCGAAGGATTTGCCGTCTACTGCAGCGTCGGTGACGCCGAGTTTGATGGTTTCGCCGTCTTTGTAGACGTCATCGCCTTGGGCTTTCAGCTCGTACGGCGTGCTGCTGGTGCCGGCCTTGATGACCACGGTGTCACCGTTGCTCAGGGTGACGGTCAAGTCTTGTTTGAGGGCTTGATCAACCTTGACGGTGAACTTCGGTGCAGCGTTTTCCAGCACATCGCCGTTGCTTTCGATGGTGACGGTGATCTTGTCGCCTTCGCCCGAGGGTTGGTCGGTGACGGTGGTGGTGAACTGGTCTTTGCCCAGGGTCAGCTGTTCGAACTGATCGGCGCCGGAGACACTCTCCAGCTTGTTGACCAGCGCTGGCTGACCGCCGGTGAAGATGTCGTTGCTGGTGACCACGGTTGCCGTGCCGGTGGTGCTGTTGGCTGGAACGGTGATGGTGGTGCCGTCGGAAAGCTTGAAGGTCAGCTCGCCGTGGTTGCTCATCGGCAGGCCAGCGGCGTTGGTCAGGGTCACGGTGTAGGTGACGGAACCGCCTTCGGTGACGGTGGTTTTATCCACAGACAGGGTGGCAACCACTTCAGACAGGGTGTCGCCGATGGTGACTTGGGCCTTGTCGCCCAGCACCAGATTCTCGAAGGATTTGCCGTCGACGGTGGCATTGCTGACACCAACTTCCACGACTTGACCGTCTTTGTAGACGTCATCGCCCTGGGCTTTCAGTTCGTACGGCACGCTGTTGGTGCCGGCTTTGATGACCACGGTATCGCCGTTGCTCAGGGTCACGGTCAAGTCCTGCTTGAGAACCTGATCAACCTTGACGGTGAACTTCGGTGCAGCGTTTTCCAGCACGTCGCCATTGCTTTCGATGGTGACGGTGATCTTGTCGCCTTCGCCCGACGGTTGGTCGGTGACGGTGGTAGTGAACTGGTCTTTGCCCAGAGTCAGTTTCTCGAACTGATCGGCGCCAGATACGCTTTCCAGCTTGTTGACCAGCGCTGGCTGACCGCCGGTGAAGATGTCGTTGCTGGTGACCACGGTTGCCGTGCCGGTGGTGCTGTTGGCCGGAACGGTGATGGTGGTGCCGTCGGAGAGCTTGAAGGTCAGTTCGCCGTGGTTGCTCATCGGCAGGCCAGCGGCGTTGGTCAGGGTCACGGTGTAGGTGACGGAGCCGCCTTCGGTGACGGTGGTTTTATCCACAGACAGAGTGGCAACCACTTCAGACAGGGTGTCGCCGATGGTGACTTGGGCTTTGTCGCCCAGCACCAGATTCTCGAAGGATTTGCCGTCAACGGTGGCATTGCTGACACCAACTTCCACGACTTGACCGTCTTTGTAGACGTCGTCGCCCTGGGCTTTCAGCTCGTACGGCACGCTAGTGGTGCCGGCTTTGATGACGACGGTGTCGCCGTTGCTCAGGGTCACGGTCAAGTCCTGCTTGAGAACCTGATCAACCTTGACGGTGAACTTCGGTGCAGCGTTTTCCAGCACGTCGCCATTGCTTTCGATGGTGACGGTGATCTTGTCGCCTTCGCCCGACGGTTGGTCGGTGACGGTGGTGGTGAACTGGTCTTTGCCCAGAGTCAGTTTCTCGAACTGATCGGCGCCAGATACGCTTTCCAGCTTGTTGACCAGTGCCGGCTGACCACCGGTGAAGATGTCGTTGCTGGTGACCACGGTAGCCGTGCCGGTGGTGCTGTTGGCCGGAACGGTGATGGTGGTGCCGTCGGAGAGCTTGAAGGTCAGTTCGCCGTGGTTGCTCATCGGCAGGCCAGCGGCGTTGGTCAGGGTCACGGTGTAAGTGACGGAACCGCCTTCGGTGACGGTGGTTTTGTCCACAGACAGGGTGGCTTTCACCTCAGTGAGGGTGTCGTCGATGGTGACTTGGGCTTTGTCGCCCAGTACCAGGTTCTCGAAAGACTTGCCGTCAACGGTGGCATTGCTGACACCAACTTCCACGACTTGACCGTCTTTGTAGACGTCGTCGCCTTGGGCTTTCAGCTCGTACGGCGTGCTGCTGGTGCCGGCCTTGATGACCACGGTGTCACCGTTGCTCAGGGTGACGGTCAGGTCCTGCTTGAGGACCTGATCGACCTTGACGGTGAACTTCGGTGCAGTGTTTTCCAGGACGTCGCCGTTGCTTTCGATGGTGACGGTAACGGTGTCGATGCTATCGGAGATGGTGGTAACGGCCGGAGTAGTGCTTGGCACCAAGCTCTCGAAGTTACCGCCAGTGGTGCCTGTGATCGTCGTGCTAACGGTGCTGCCTTTGACATACACATCGTTCGCTGGGGTATCGACCACTACAGAACCGCTGGTTTTACCCGCCTCGATGACGATGACCGAGCCATTGCTCAAGGTCACAGTCATCGGCGTGCCCGCCGGGTTGGTCAGGGTTGCAATGTAAGTGATCTGACCGCCTTCGGTAATACCGCCGGTGGCGGTGAGGGTCAGGCCAGTGGCATCCGGCGAGTCGGTAATGGTGGTGACAGCTGGTGTGGTGTCCGGCACCAGGTTCTCAAAGTTACCGCCAGTGGTACTCGTAATCGTCGCGCTAACGGTGCTGCCGTTGACATACACATCGTTCGCCGGAGTATCGACCACCACATTACCGCTGGTTTTACCCGCCTCGATGACGATGACCGAGCCATTGCTCAAGGTCACAGTCATCGGCGTACCCGCCGGATTGGTCAGGGTCGCGGTGTAAGTGATCTGCCCGCCTTCGGTAATACCGCCAGTGGCGGTCAAGGTCAGGCCGGTGGCATCTGGCGAATCGCTGATGGTGGTAACGGCTGGCGTAGTGTCCGGCACCAGGTTTTCGAAGTTACCGCCGGTAGTACCGGTAATGCTGGTACTGACAGTACTGCCATTGTTGTAGACGTCATTGGCCGGAGTCTCGACCACCACATTACCGCTGGTTTTACCCGCTTCGATGACGATGACCGAGCCATTGCTCAAGGTCACAGTCATCGGCGTACCCGCCGGATTGGTCAGGGTCGCGGTGTAAGTGATCTGGCCGCCTTCGGTAATACCGCCAGTAGCGGTCAAGGTCAGACCGGTAGTGTCAGGCGAATCGGTAATGGTGGTGACAGCCGGAGTAGGGCTTGGCACCAGGTTCTCGAAGTTGCCACCGGTAGCGCCAGTAATGGTGGTAGTGACAGTACTGCCATTGTTGTAGACGTCATTGACCGGAGTATCGACCACCACGGTGCCGGTGGATTTACCGGCTTCGATGGTGATGACCGAGCCGTTGCTCAAGGTCACGGTCACCGGCGTCTGTGCCGGGTTGGTCAAGGTGGCGGTGTAGGTGATCTGGCCGCCTTCAGTGATCGTCGGCTCCGCGGTCAGTGTGACCGTGGTGGTGTCGATGGTGTCGGTGATCTGGGTGACGGCAGGTGTCGGGTCGACGGTCAGTACCAGGCCGCCGCCACCGGTGGTGCCGGTTACGGTGACGGTAATTTGCGACGGGTCGGTGTAGACGCTGTCGTTCGGGGCCAGGGGAACGTTGACGCTGCCAGTGACCTGACCGGCAGGGATGACAATGATCGCGCCATTGGACAGGGTGATGGTCAGGTCACTCAGGGGGGCCTGGGTCACGTTCGCGGTGTAGACCAGTACGCCGCCCGCTTCGGTGATGGTCGGCGTGGCGCTCAGGCTCAGGGTCGAGCCGCGCAGCAGGTTGTCGTTACTGCGGTTGTCCTGGCCGCCGGTGGTGTCTTCCACGGCGGTGAAGGCGGAATTGATGCCCGCTGTCGGGAAACCAATGGTCGGGTCAACCCGGCCAGCGGTGGCGTCCAGCATCACAAAACTGTGACCACCTCCGGCGGCGCCCCCGGTACCTGCGGCGCTTTGGCCGGCTGCGGTGGCTTCCAGTTCGGTGGTCGGGTCGGCGCCCGCGACGATGGCTTGCTGCAGTTCTTCTACCGACGGTGCGGCCTGCGCGGTGGCTTGTGCCAAGTCGGTACTGGAGTCCGGAGCACTGCCACTCCATTGGCTGTCGCGGCCCAGGTCCAGCATGCGACCGTCAGCCAGTTCCAAGGTCACGGCGCCCGCCGGGCCGGTGTCCAGTTGGTCACCTACGAACAGCCGATCGCCTTCAATCAAAATACGGCGGATGCCCTCTGGGGACACCGCAAAAACTTGACCGACAATGCTTTTGACGATGGCAACAACACTGCTCATTAAGGACTCTCCGGTGTTCCGTTCAGTAGGCTTCCATAGACCTGAAAGGGCATTTTGCCGATTCAGCCTGGACGTACATAAAAATAATAGACGTACAAATGACGCGCTTTTCCGTCAATAATTTGGCAATAACTTTTCGCGATTAACTTAATGCCAAACTATTGACCTTCTGCAGGGCATCCTAAACAATTGCCCCGGTAATGTCACATTGATATTTACGCGGCGACCTGTCCTGCAGCGTGTGATCCAGTTCCTGTTTCGAGCTATCTGACATACGGCCATTTCGGTTGCCATTTTCCGCCGCAGCAGCTCCTTTTTGCTGTGATTTGAGACATGAAGTCCTGGGAAATCCTTTTATGCTTTCGCACCTGTTCAAGGCTCTACCGTTTGCCCTCGCCGCCAGTTTTGTAAACGCTCAAACCCTGCCTCAAGCCATGCAACAGGCACTGGACGTCCACCCGGAAATCCAGGCCGGCGTGAACAATCGCCTGGCTGCTGATTATCAACTCAGAGCAGCAGAAGGGGGGTACCTGCCCAAGGTCGATTTGCTCGGCGGATATGGTCGCGAAGGTACCGACAGCCCGAGCACCCGCGCGGGTACTGGCAGGAACGATTGGGAAACCTTGAGCCGTGGCGAGTCGAGTCTGCGCCTGCAACAAATGGTTTTTGACGGTTTTGCGACATCCAGCGAAGTCGGGCGTCAACAAGCCACCGTCAATTCTCGCGCCTATTCCTTGCTGGGGACCTCCGAGCGCACCGCGTTGACCGTGGCCCAGGTTTACCTCGATGTGCTGACCCGTCGCGAGTTCGTGCAACTGGCCGAAGACAACCTGCGTAATCACGAACGCATCTTCGATCAGATCAGGCTGCGCACCGAGCGCGGCGTAGGCCGTACCGCCGACCGTGACCAGGCAGAGGCGCGCCTGGCCCAGGCACGCAACAACCTGATCACCGAGCAGACCAACCTGGCCGATGCCCAGACCAATTACTTGAGCGCCGTGGGCCAACTGCCGGACCAACTGGAGCGTCCTGCGCCGTTCATGGCCATGCTGCCGGCCAACCTTAATGAGGCGCGCCAGCAGATGCTGGACAACAGCCCTATCCTGCGTTCCGCAGAATCGGACATCGTTGCCGCCGAGAAGCAGTACGACACCGCCAAGTCGGCGTTCTACCCGCGTTTTGATGCCGAGTTGGGCCGCACCGCCGACAACGACCTGGATGGCATGAACGGTCACAGCAATGAATGGCAGGCGATGTTGCGCATGCGCTTCAACCTGTATGCCGGCGGCAGCAACAAGGCTGACCTGGAATCCAAGGCCTATCAGTCCAACCAGGCGCTGGATATCCGCAACAATGCCCTGCGGGTGCTGAACGAGGAGCTGGGCCTGGCCTGGAACGCCTTGAACAACGCCAACGCCCAGGTGCCGATCGCCCAGAAGTATGTCGACTACAGCACCAGCGTGCGCAGCGCCTACCAGCAGCAGTTCAGTCTTGGCGAGCGGACCCTGCTCGACTTGCTCGACAGTGAAAACGAATTGTTCAGCGCTTCCCGCCGCCTGGCGGAAATCAAGAACATTCAGTTATTTACTCAGTATCGAATCAAGGCGACCATGGGCGAGTTGCTCAAAAGCCAGGGAGTGGTCGCACCGATGGCCTCCGTCGTGCAGAACGACGTGAAGCCAAAAGTCCAGCTACCTGGCATGAATTGAGCTTTATTTAATGTTCAATTGATAGCCAAGAGTACCGAGCGTGGAATCAGAAGCCAGTCGAGTTCATCTCAGTCATGATCCACGCGCGATGCACGATGATCCGTTGCTCGACGGATTATTGGCGCTATGCGCCCTGCACCAGAAACCCGCCAGCGCAGCAATGCTAACCACCGGGTTGCCATTGCCCAAGCAGCGCCTGAGTATCGATCTGCTGCCCCGTGCAGCGGCGCGTGCCGGCCTGCAAGGGCGGGTGCTGCAACGCAAGCTGGACAAGATCCCCGCGATTGCCATGCCGGCGCTGTTGCTGCTCAAGGACGATCGCAGTGCGGTCCTCCTGGGCTGGCAGGGCGACGACCAGGCACGCTTGCTGCTCAGCGAAAGCGACGGTGGCGAAGTCCTGGTCAGCCGCGAGATGCTCGCGGACGATTACACCGGGCAGGCGTTCTTCGCCCAGCCCCAGCATAAATTCGATGTGAACCACGGCACCCTGATCCCGCGTGCGCGTTCCTGGTTCCGCGACACCCTCAAGCGTTCGCGCTGGCTCTACGCCGACGCCATCGCCGCCAGTTTCCTGATCAACATCATCGCCATGGCCGCGCCGCTGTTCGTGATGAACGTCTACGACCGCGTGGTGCCCAACCAGGCTGAAGCGACCCTGTGGGTGCTGGTGGTTGGTATTACCGGCGCCTATATGTTCGACCTGATCCTCAAGAGTTTGCGCAGCCTGTGCCTGGACCTGGCTGGCAAGAAAACCGACCTGATCATCTCCGCCACCCTGTTCGAGCGGATCGTCGGCATGTCGATGAAATACCGACCCGCCCGGGTCGGCAGCTTTGCGCAGAACATCCATGAGTTCCAGAGCCTGCGCGACTTCCTCGCCTCGTTGACACTCACCAGCCTGATCGACCTGCCGTTCACCCTCCTGATTTTCCTGGTGATCGCCCTGCTGGGTGGGCATCTGGTGTGGATTCCGATGCTGGCCTTCCCGATCGCCCTGTTGATCGGCTATGTCTTGCAGAAGCCGTTGCAGGCGACCATGGAACGCACCATGGCCCTGGGCGCAGAGCGCCAGTCGAGCCTGATCGAAACCCTCGCTGGCCTGGACGCAGTCAAGGTCAACAACGCCGAGAGCGAGCGCCAGTATCAGTGGGAGCAGACCATCGGCACCCTCAGCCGGCTAGAACTGCGGGTAAAAATGCTCTCCGGGTTGTCGATCAACATCACCTTGCTGATCCAGCAACTGGCCGGGGTGATCATGATCGCCTTCGGTGTGTACCAGATCATCGCCGGCAACCTGAGCATGGGCGGCCTGATCGCGTGCTACATGCTCAGTGGCCGGGCACTTAGCCCGCTGGCCTCGCTGTCCGGCCTGCTGACCCGCTATCAACAGGCGAAGGTCACCATGGGTTCGGTCGACCACATGATGGAGCTGCCCCAAGAGCGCAACTTCGAAGAGCGCCCGCTGAGCCGCCGGGTGGTGCAAGGCGCTATCGAATGCCGCCAGTTGAACTTCACCTACCCGGGGCAACAGAACCCGGCGTTGAAAAACATCAACCTGGTGATCAAGCCGGGCGAGAAGATCGGCATCATCGGCCGCAGCGGCTCGGGCAAAAGCTCCCTGGCCAAGCTGCTGGTCGGCCTGTACCAGCCGGATGACGGTGCCTTGCTGGTCGACGGTGTGGACATTCGCCAGATCGACGTCAGCGAACTGCGCCACAACATTGGCTACGTGCCGCAGGACATCCAGCTGCTGGCCGGGACCCTGCGCGATAACCTGGTCTCCGGTGCCCGCTACGTGGAAGACGAAATGGTCCTGCAGGCTGCCGAGCTGGCGGGCGTGCACGAATTTGCCCGCCTGCACCCGCAGGGTTACGAGCTGCAAGTCGGCGAGCGTGGGCAAAACCTTTCCGGCGGCCAGCGGCAGAACGTGGCCATGGCCCGTGCGCTGCTGCTCAATCCGCCGATCATGCTGCTCGACGAACCGACCAGCGCCATGGACAACACCGGTGAAGAACGCTTGAAACAACGCCTGCAAGCCGTTATCGAGAACAAGACCGTGTTGCTGGTCACGCACCGGGCCTCACTGTTGTCGCTGGTCGACCGGTTGCTGGTCATCGATCGTGGGCAAATTCTCGCCGATGGTCCAAAAGCCGTGGTCATGGAAGCGTTGAAGAAGGGGCAGATCAGTGTTGCTTAAGTCCGGTATGCGCGACTCGATCCGTCGTTATTTCAAAGGCTCCGACTCACTCGATGGGCAACCGCTGCCAGAGGTCAAGAAGGCGCTGATCGAAGACGCCCCGCGTGTGGTGCGATTGACCATCTGGGGCATCATCGGCTTCTTCGTGTTCATGCTGGTCTGGGCCAATTTTGCGGTGATCGATGAGGTCACCCGTGGCGACGGCAAGGCGATTCCCTCGTCCAAGCTGCAGAAAATCCAGAACCTCGAGGGCGGGATCGTTGCCGAATTGTTCGTTCGCGAAGGGCAGATCGTCGAGGCCGGCGCGCCACTGATTCGCCTGGATGACACGCGGTTTGTGTCCAACGTCGGCGAAACCGAAGCCGACCGCCTGTCCATGCTGCTGCGTGTGGAGCGCTTGAGCGCCGAGGTCGATGACCGCCCGCTGGCCTTCCCGGATGACGTGATGAAAGCCGTGCCAGTGCAGGCCGCCAGCGAAGAATCCTTGTACATCAGCCGTCGCCAGCAACTGCACGATGAAATTGGCGGGTTGCAGGAACAACTGATCCAGCGTCAGCAAGAGCTGCGCGAATTCAGCTCCAAACAAGCGCAGTACCGCCAGGCCCTGGGCTTGCAGCGCCAGGAAATCAACATGTCCGAGCCGCTGGTGGCGCAGGGCGCGGTGTCTCCGGTGGAAGTGTTGCGACTCAAGCGGGCGGAAGTCGAAACCCGCGGCCAACTGGATGCCACCACCCTGGCGATCCCCCGTGCCGAGTCGGCGATCAAGGAAGTACAACGCAAGATCGATGAAACCCGCGGTAAATTCCGCAGTGAGGCGCTCACCCAGCTCAACGAAGCACGCACCGACCTGAACAAGGCCCAGGCAACCGGCAAGGCGTTGGAAGACCGTGTCAGCCGCACCCTGGTGACCTCGCCGGTGCGGGGTATCGTCAAGCAACTGCTGGTCAACACCATCGGTGGGGTGATTCAGCCCGGCAGCGACATGGTGGAAATCGTCCCACTGGACGACACCCTGCTGGTGGAGGCGAAGATTCGCCCGCAAGACATCGCGTTCCTGCATCCGGGCCAGGAAGCCATCGTCAAGTTCACTGCCTATGACTACACCATCTACGGTGGCCTCAAGGCCAAGCTGGAGCAGATCGGTGCCGACACCATCACCGACGAAGACAAGAAAAACACCTACTACATGATCACCCTGCGCACCGATCGCAGCCACCTGGGCACCGATGAAAAGCCCTTGCTGATCATCCCCGGCATGGTGGCCTCGGTGGACATCATCACCGGCAAGAAATCCATCCTCAGCTACCTGCTCAAGCCGATCATCAAGGCCCGGGCGGAGGCGTTGCACGAGCGTTGATCGCCAGGCTTGCGCTTGACCTGTAGGAGCGAGCGCCCGCTTGCGGCTTGCTCGCGATGGGCGTCAACGATGACGCGTTAAGCCTGGTGCACCACGCCGTCCTTGTGTCCATCGCGAGCAAGCTCGCTCCTACAATGATTTTCGATCGCCCACCCCATCACCGTGGATGAAGATGAGAACGGTTGTCCTTTGTCGGGGAGGTGCGCGACAATCGTCGCCCCTGTTTCGGCGCCTCTAAAAGGACTTTCCATGCGTCTACTTCTGCTCGGTGCAGCCCTGCTGTGCTCGTTCAACGCGCTGGCGGCATTCCCTCCGTCTACAGACACGGCCTATATGCCCAAACCCTGGTATCCGGCGGAGCTGGTCGATGTGGTGGGGGATGCGCGGATCAGCCTGAACATTCATAACGATGGTTCCGTCACCGACGTTAAAGTCCTCAGTGCCACCCATGAAGCGTTTGCTGTGGCGGCGAAAGCGGCGGCCGAGCATTGGCGGTTCGAGCCCTGGGAGGTCACGGCGGACGCGCCAGCGGTGATCGACGCGCAGAACACCATGATCTTCTCGCCCGCGTCTGCGCCGAATCAGTTCCTCAATGCGCAGGAAGTCGTGCACAACATGCTGTTCCAGCCGTGCAGCGCGCTGAACGAGGAGTTGGCGCTGTTTCGCAAGAGCTACCCCAAGCAGCCCTTGAGCAGCGCGCCGACGTTCGCCAAGACCAGCGCGGCGCTGCTGCTCCCGGTCTTCGCCAGCCAGCCCGATTCGCAAAAGGGCATGACGCTCAATCACCAGTTGATCGATGCCTTGCCCGACATCGTTCGTCGCTGTGAGGCGCAGCCGGCAAGGATGTACAGCAGTGTGCTGCCCAAAGAGCTGCAAAAGGTCTTTGGCATACCCGGGTAGCAAAGGCTGCTAGCATTGCGTCTGAGTCAATTCTGATCAGCCATGAGTGCTTAGCATGCAGCTACCGGACATGAACCTGTTGGTCGCCCTCGATGCCTTGCTCGACGAAGGCAGCGTGGTGGGAGCCGCGCGACGGATGAACCTGAGCCCGGCGGCCATGAGCCGGACCCTGACCCGGGTTCGCGAAGCGCTCGGCGACCCGATCCTGGTGCGTGCGGGGCGTGGCCTGGTGCCGACACCCAAGGCCCTGGAGTTGCGGGCCCAGGTGCGGGACCTGGTCGAGCAGGCGGCACTGCTGTTCCGCTCGGCCGATGAGGTGGACCTCAGCACCCTGCGTCGGCGGTTCAGCGTGCGCGCCAACGACTTTTTCGTCGGGGTCTACGGTGGGCGTTTGATCGATACGCTGAATCGCCAGGCACCCCACTGCGAGTTGCGCTTTGTGCCTGAAGGCGATGGCGACGATGAGGCGCTGCGCGAGGGGCGGATCGACCTGATGATCAGCAACACCCGCCCGCGCACCCCGGAAGTGAAAGCGCAGAACCTGTTCACCACGCACTTTGTCGGGCTGGTGCGCGAAGGTCATCCGCTGCTGGAGGGTGAGATCAGCGCCGAGCGCTACGCCAGTTTTTCCCACATCAGCATGTCTCGGCGCGGTATCGCCCGCGGGCCGATCGATACCGCCCTCAATGCCCTGGGGCTGGAGCGGCGGGTGGCCTTGATCGCACCGAGCTTCCACGCGGCGATGTTCGTGCTGCCCGATTCCGACCTGATCCTGCCGGTACCCAAGGAAGCATTGCTCAGTGTCGCGCGCCTGGGATTGCGCCTGCGCTCGTTTACCCTGCCGATCGCGCTTCCCACGCTGATGCTGACCCAGGCCTGGCACCCGCGCTACGACAAGGACCCGGCCCATCGCTGGTTGCGCGAAATGGTCAAGAGCAGTTGCGCAGAGACCTGGCAGGCAGCCCAGCCGCCCGGGTAGGAGTGTGTGATAGGGGTCATGGCATTGCTGCGTCCGACGCACTTATAAGCTGTCAATAAGTCAGTTTTCGTCAGCTGTCGGTCTTTCTAAACTGCTCCGGTATTTCTGATATCTGGAGCTGTTCCTGCCATGACTTCCCTCGCTGTCCCTGCCCCGATCGAGGCGGCCAGCACCCCCAAGGTGGTGGCGCCGCCGACGTTCGGGCCGCGCATCATCATCGGCCTGGTTGGCGTGTTGCTGGCCGTGCTGGTCTCGGGCCTGAATGAAATGGTGACCAAGGTCGCCCTGGCCGATATCCGCGGAGCCATGGCGATCGGTTACGACGAGGGCACCTGGCTCGTCGCCTGCTACGCCGCGACCTCCGTGGCCGCGATGGCGTTCGCCCCCTGGTGCTCGGTGACCTTTTCCCTGCGTCGTTTCACCTTGTGTGCAATTGGCCTGTTCACCCTGTTGGGGTTACTGATCCCGTTCGCGCCCACCTATGAAAGCCTGCTGCTGCTACGCACCGTACAAGGCCTGGCCGGTGGCGCGTTGCCGCCGATGTTGATGACCGTCGCCCTGCGGTTCCTGCCGGCCAACATCAAACTCTACGGCCTGGCCGGTTATGCCCTGACGGCCACCTTCGGCCCTGGCCTGGGCACGCCGTTGGCGGGCCTGTGGACTGAGTATGTGAGTTGGCACTGGACCTTCTGGCAGATCATCGTGCCGAGCCTGCTGGCGATGGCGGCGGTGGCCTACGGTTTGCCGCAGGACCCGCTGCGCCTGGAGCGCTTCAAGCAGTTCAACTGGCGTGGCCTGCTGCTGGGGTTTCCGGCCATCTGCATGCTGGTGATCGGCATCCTGCAAGGCAATCGCCTGGACTGGTTCGAGTCGAGCTTGATCTGCTGGCTGTTGGGTGCGGGCGTGGTGTTGCTGGTGCTGTTCCTGTTCAACGAATGGTCGCAGCCGGTGCCATTTTTCAAGTTGCAGATGCTCGGCATCCGCAACCTGAGCTTTTCCTTGCTGACCCTGGCCGGGGTGTTGGTGGTGCTGCTGGCGGTGATCATCATCCCCTCCAGTTACCTGGCGCAGGTCCAGGGTTACCGGCCGATCCAGACCGCCCCGGTGATGCTGTTGATGGCCGCCCCGCAACTGATCGCGCTGCCCTTGGTCGCGGCGCTGTGTAACCAGCGCTGGGTCGACTGTCGCTGGGTACTGGGCATCGGCCTGGGCATGCTGGCGCTGTCCTGCATCGGTGGTTCGCAGCTGACCTCGGTGTGGATCCGCGACGATTTCTACCTGCTGCAATTGCTGCAGATCTTCGGCCAGCCGATGTCGGTGCTGCCGTTGCTGATGCTCGCGACCGGCAGTATCAGCCCGATGGAAGGCCCCTTCGCCTCGGCCTGGTTCAACACCGTCAAAGGCCTCTCGGCGGTGCTCGCCACCGGCTTGCTGGAAACCCTGACCACGGTGCGCCTGCATTTTCACTCGACGATGCTGGTGGACCGCCTTGGCAACTCACCCCTGGTCGGTGGCGATAGCGCCAGCCTGGCGCGGCGCCTGCACCAGCAAGCCGTGGTGCTGACTTCTGCGGACTTGTACCTGTGCATGGCCGGGATCGCGCTGGCGCTGATCCTGCTGATTTTCTGGCTGCCGACGCGGATGTATCCGCCGCGCGCGCCCACTTGAATGTTGACTGAAACAGAAGGTTTTTTATGACGATCTCTAGCAAGCAAAAACTCACCGGCGCCACCGCCGCGGTGTTGGCGGTGGGCGTATTGGTCTACCTGCTGGCCCCCGGGGTATTCGGCAAGAAGCCGCAGCAGAGCACCAATGACGCGTTTGTCAGTGCCGACTTCACCCTGGTGGCGCCACGCGTGGCCGGATTCATCAAGGAGGTGCTGGTCGAAGACAACCAGCGGGTCCAGGCCGGGCAATTGCTCGCGCTGATCGATGACCGCGACTTTCGCGCCGCCGCCCAAGCCGCCGATGCTGATACGCTGGTGGCCAGGGCGCAACTGCAAAACGCCCGGGCGACCCTTGAGCGCCAGGCGTCGGTGATCGCCCAGGCCCAGGCCACGGTGGTGGCCGCCAAGGCGGAGCAGGCCTTCGCCGAGCATGAACTGAATCGCTACAACCACTTGGCGGGTGTCGGCGCCGGCACCGTGCAGAACGCCCAGCAGGCGCGCACCCGGATCGACCAGGCGGGCGCTCGGTTGGCCAATGCCACGGCGGTGCTGGCGGCGGAACGCAAGCAAGTGGAGATCCTCACGGCCCAGCGCGACGCCGCCGAAGGCGGGCTCAAGCGGGCGCAGGCGGCACTGGAAATGGCCAGCTTCCAGTTGTCCTATACGCGCATCGTCGCCCCCGTGGACGGCATGGTCGGCGAGCGTGCAGTGCGGGTTGGCGCCTACGTCACCCCGGGCAGCAAGATCCTCGCCGTGGTGCCGCTGGCGCAGGCCTATGTGCTGGGCAATTTCCAGGAAACCCAACTGACCGATGTAGAGCCGGGGCAGGACGTCGTGGTGCACGTCGACAGCCTGGGCGGCGAAGCCCTGACCGGGCGGGTCGAGAGCATTGCGCCGGCGACCGGGGTGACCTTTGCCGCCGTCAAGCCGGACAACGCCACCGGTAACTTCACCAAGGTGGTGCAGCGTATACCGGTGAAAATCATCCTCGACCCGGGCCAGCCTTTGGCCCAGCGGTTGCGTGTCGGCATGTCGGTGGAAGCCAGCATTGACACCACAAGCTCGCAGAGCAGCGTGCGCGAGGTGACGCAGCGATGAGCCATGGCATTCCCCACAAACTCCTGTTGCTCGCCCTGGGCCTGCTGTCATTGAGCGCCTGCACCCTGGGTCCGGACTTTGTCCGGCCGCAGGCACCCCAGGTCGAGCAGTGGTCGAAAGCGCAAAAGGCAGCGGCCAGCGAGGCGGTGAGCACACAAATGGATGAGCGCTGGTGGGAGGTGTTTGCTGACCCGCAACTGTCCGCCCTCAGCCGTCGCGCGTTGACCGACAACCTTGACCTGCAACTGGCCAGCAGTCGCCTGCAACAAAGCCTGGCGGTGCGCCAGGTGGTCACGGCCGAGCAGTACCCCAGCACCGCTGCCACGGGCGGTTACGCCCGTAAACGCAACAGCGGCGAAGGGCTGAACGACCCGTCCGGGCGCAATGGCAACTCAGCGTTCAGTTTGTGGGAGGCGGGTTTCTCCGCCTCCTGGGAGCTGGATTTCTGGGGCCGCGTGCGGCGCCAGACCGAAGCCGCCGACGCCACCCTGGAAGTGGCGCAAAACGATCGCCGTGGCGTGCTGCTCTCGGTGTTGGCGCAAATTGCCCAGGACTACATCCAGTTGCGTGGCGTGCAGAGCACCCGTGCGGTCACCGAGCAAAACCTCGAGGTCGCCCGGCATAGCTTGAAGTTGTCGCAACTGCGCCTGGCCGACGGCGTGGCCACTGACCTGGACGTCGCTGAAGCGGCTGCCCAGGTGGCCGCCATCGAAGCACGCCTGCCGGCATTGCAGCAGCGCCAGGCGCAACTGATCAACGCCTTGAGCCTGTTGCTGGGCGAGCGGCCGCAAGCCCTGCAGGCCGAGTTGGCGCAAGACGGCCCGGTGCCGCAGACCCCGCGTCAGGTGGCGATCGGCTTGCCCTCGCAACTCGCCGAGCGTCGCCCCGATATCCGCCAGGCCGAGGCCCGCCTGCACGCTGCCACGGCCAGCATCGGCGTGGCCAAGGGCGATTTTTACCCTCGTATCACCCTGTCCGGCAACTTCGGTTCTCAGGCCATGCAATTGAGCGATTTCGGTTCCTGGGGCTCACGCCAGTTTGGCATCGGGCCGCAATTCAGCGTGCCGCTGTTCGATGGCGGTCGCCTGCGCGGCATGCTTGAGTTGCGCGAGGCACAACAACAGGAAGCGGCGCTGGCCTACCAGCAAACCGTGTTGCGCGCCTGGCATGAAATCGACGACCAGTTGACCCGCTACAACGCCAGCCAACTGCGCCGCGACAGCCTCGCCGAAGCGGTACGGCAAAACCAGATCGCCCTGCGCACCGCCCAACAGCAGTACGTCGAAGGGGTGGTGGACTTCGTCAACGTCTTGACCGTGCAAGGTGAGCTGCTGGCGACCCAGGAACAACTGGTGGACAGCGCGACCAGCGTGTCACTGGCCATGGTCGGGCTGTACAAGGCGCTGGGCGGCGGCTGGCAGTCGGTGTATCCGCTGGCGCAGGTCGAGGCTGCCGGTCAGGGGCATGGCTGAGTCAAAGCCGTTGCCCTCAGTCTCTGGAGGACAAGTCCGCCATGCCCTTGAGCAACTCGATCGGTAGCGGGAAGACAATGGTCGAACTCTTGTCCCCGGCAATCGAACTGAGGGTCTGCATGTAGCGCAATTGCATGGCGCCCGGCTGCCGGCCGAGCATTTCGGCGGCCTGCATGAGTTTTTCCGAGGCTTGCAGTTCACCTTCGGCGTGGATCACCTTGGCCCGGCGTTCCCGCTCGGCTTCGGCCTGCTTGGCGATGGCGCGGATCATCGATTCGTTGAGGTCGACGTGCTTGATCTCGACATTGGCCACTTTGATGCCCCAGGCATCGGTTTGCGCGTCCAGCACCTGCTGGATGTCGACGTTCAGGCGCTCGCGCTCGGCCAGCAACTCGTCCAGTTCATGTTTGCCGAGCACCGCGCGCAGGGTGGTCTGGGCCAGTTGGCTGGTGGCCATGAGGAAGTCTTCGACTTGAATGATGGCTTTCTGTGGGTCGAGTACACGAAAGTACAGGACCGCGTTGACCTTCACCGAGACGTTGTCACGGGTGATCACATCTTGCGCGGGCACATCGAGCACCACGGTGCGCAGGTCCACGCGGACCATCTGCTGGACTACCGGAATCAGCAGGATCAGCCCCGGCCCCTTGACTTGCCAGAAGCGTCCGAGCTGGAACACGACCCCGCGTTCGTACTCACGCAGGATACGAAAAGTCGACCCCGCCAATGCAATCAGCAGCACCAGCAGCGCGGCAAAACCCAGTTGCAGGCCCATGGTCATTCTCCCTGCGGCGCCGCGTCAGTCGCGGCCACTTCCAGCATCAGCCCCTTGCGCGCCACCACCTGGACCCATTGCCCCGGTTGCAGCGGCGTCGTACTGCGCACCTGCCAGCGCTCGCCCTGCAGATGGACCCAGCCGTGGTAGACGCTGCCGGGCTGCAGGGCCAGCACCTGGGTGATGCTGCCAAATAGTTCGGTATCGCCGCTGACCGTGTGCCGCGGACGGGTTTTCAGGGCGTGGATCAGCAAGGCCAGCAACAGCAGGGCGCTGATCAGTGCCAGGCCGATGATCAGTGGCGTCGGCACGTCGTTGTTGGCCAACATCACCGCGCCGACCACGAACATCAGGATGCCGCCCAGGCCGATCACGCCGTAATTGGGCAGCAGCGCTTCGGCCACCAGAAAGGCGATCCCGAACATCATCAGCCAGACGGCGAACGGGTTGGTCACCAGCAGCATGACCGTGTCCGCCGCGAACACTGAAGCGCTCACACCCGACAACACCACAACCGCACACCAGCCACCGATGTTCACTTGACCCTCCGGGAGAGTCGTCCGTCTGCGAGCCATACGCAGGCCCTGTCTACAGTCTAGTTGAGCCTGGGGTTGAACGAAATTTGATCAGTGCAGGTCGACTGCTCCAGTGGGCAGATTTTCCTTCGCCGCTGAACAGCCGGCCTAGACTTTGAAGTGACAACAGAAGGTTTAACCATGGTCCGCCAGCCTGGGCTGCGGACACCGAGGTGCATCATGCGTATGGCAAGAACCGTACAGCGCAGCCTGGAAGAGGCGCACTGTGAATTTGACGTGGTGGCTCACCCACATTCGGCCAGCAGCCTGGAAACCGCCCGCGTCTCGGGTATTCCGGCCGAGCGCGTGGCCAAGTCAGTGATCCTCGACGACCATCACGGGCACTATTTGATGGCGGTATTGCCGGCCAGCCGGCACCTGGACCTGAGCAAAGTGCGCGGCAGTGGCGAATGGCAGGTCACCCGCGAAAGCACCCTGGCCCACCTGTTCAATGACTGTGAACGCGGCGCTGTGCCGGCCCTGGGCGAATCCTATGGCCTGGACATGGTCATCGACCCCTTGTTGACTCGTCAGAAAGAGATCTACGTTGAAGCCGGCAACCACAACAACCTGCTGCACATGAGCATGGTGCAGTACCTGAAAATGGTGCCCCATGCACAAATCTGCGAACTGAGCCATTAACCCCCTTCACCAGGAGAGTCCCCATGGAAGCACCGACCCACAGCCTGCCCAACCTGTTCAAGCAACTTGGCCTGGAGCATGACGCCGAGAGCATCGATAAATTCATCGCCACTCATTCGCCGCTCAAACCGGAACTGCACCTGGCCGACGCGTTTTTCTGGACTAAAAGCCAGGCGCAGTTCCTGCGCGAAGAAATCCGCGAGGACGCCGACTGGGCAGAAGTGGTCGACCAGTTGAACGTGCTGTTGCGCAAAGGCCGCGGGGTATAACCCCCGTAGCAGCTGCCGAGCTCCGCGAGGCTGCGTTCGACTGCGAAGCAGTCGCAGAAGTCGACTAGAGTTTATCTACTCATGAACCGAGCGAGGACGTTGTCCTCGGGCGCAGCCTCGCGGAGCTCGGCAGCTGCTACAGGCGAATGCGAGGGTGAAGGTGAACGCGGACGAGTGAATTGGCTGCCGATCAGCAAATTGTTTCAAAACTTGACTGGATTTCCCTTCCAGTGCGATATTGATAGTTAGCAAACTAACAGTGTGCGAATTCTCCTGTGCCCCAGACCCTCGACGCCCTTCAAATGAACATCAGCAGTGCCATGGTGGTGGCCGCGCGGCATTGGCGCAAAATCTGCCAGACCACGCTGGTCAACTTTGGTATCTCCGAAGCCTGTGCTGTCCCGTTATTGATGATCGGGCGCCTGGGTGAGGGTGTGCGCCAGGTGACCGTGGCCCAGGCCGCGGGGATGGAGAGTCCTTCGCTGGTGCGCCTGCTCGACCAGTTATGCCATGCCGGGTATGTCTGCCGCACCGAAGATACCCACGACCGGCGCGCCAAATGCCTGAGCCTGACCGACTCCGGTCGCGAGCTGGTGCAAGCGGTGGAGGTGGAGTTGGTGCGCCTGCGCCGCGAGGTGCTTGAAGGGATCGATGCGGCGGACCTGGAAGCGGCGCTGCGGGTGATTCGCGCGTTCGAGACCGCAGAGCAGGCAGCGGTGAGCCCATCTTGAGCGGATTTTTTTCTGGGATGCCGCCGGCTCGCGACTGGTTCTACGGGGTACGGACTTTCTCGGCGTCGATGATTGCGCTGTACATCGCCATGCTCATGCAGATGCCACGGCCGTACTGGGCGATGGCCACGGTCTACATCGTTTCCAGCCCGTTCGTCGGGCCTACCAGTTCCAAGGCCCTGTACCGCGCCATCGGCACCTTTACCGGTGCGGCGGCGGCCTTGCTGTTCGTGCCGATGTTCGTGCAGAGCCCCTATGTGCTGGTGGTGGTGATTGCGTTGTGGACCGGCACCCTGTTGTTCCTCTCCATGCACCTGCGCACCGCCAACAGCTACGCGCTGATGCTTGCCGGTTACACCTTGCCGCTGATCGCCCTGCCGGTGGTGGATAACCCGTTGGCGGTGTGGGATGTGGCAGAGGCGCGCACTGAGGAGATCTTTCTCGGGATTGTCTGCGCGGCGGTGGTGGGCAGTCTGTTCTGGCCCCGGCGCCTGGCCCCGGTGTTCGATGACGCGGTGAGCAAGTGGTTCGGTAGCGCCGTGACCTATAGCCAGCGCTTCCTCAGTCGTGAGGTCGAGCCTGGGGAAATCAGCGCGCTGCAGGCTTCGATGGTTGCCACCTTCAACTCCCTGGAGCTGATGATCGGCCAACTGCCCCACGAAGGTGCCCGGCCGCAAACCGTGCGCAACATCAAGGAACTGCGCGGGCGGATGATCCACCTGCTGCCGGTGATCGATGCCCTGGACGATGCGCTCTACGCCTTGCAGCGACGTACCCCGGAGTTGGTCGACAAGTTTGCGCCGATCCTCAGTTCATCCCTGCAATGGCTCGAGTACAGCGATGCCTCGGTCGCGCGCTGGGAGGCCCTGCGCGCGCAACTCCAGGCCCTGCAACCTAGCGCGCAAGCCCTGGATGATCGCAAGCAACTGCTGTTTTCCAACGCGCTGTACCGCCTGGGCGAGTGGATCGACCTGTGGCAGGACCTGCGCAGCCTGCAATACGCGATTCACACCGATAACCAGGACAACTGGCGGGCGGTGTACCGGCACTGGCGTCTCGGGCGCCTGACGCCCTTTCTCGACCGGGGATTGATGCTGTATTCGGCGACCTCCACCGTGCTGGCGATCATTGTCGCCTCGCTGCTGTGGATTGCGCTGGGCTGGCCCGACGGCGGCAGCGCGGTGATCCTGGCGGCGGTGGCGTGCAGTTTCTTTGCGGCGATGGACGACCCGGCGCCACAGATCTACCGGTTCTTCTTCTGGACCGCATTGTCAGTGGTATTCGCCAGCCTCTACCTGTTCCTGATCCTGCCCAACCTGCATGACTTCCCGATGCTGGTGCTGGCGTTCGCCGTGCCCTACATCGTCGTCGGTACCCTGACGGTGCAGCCGGCGTTTTACCTGGGCATGCTGCTGACCATCGTCAACACCTCATCGTTCATCAGCCTGCAAGGCGTCTACGACGCGGACTTCCTGAGCTTCGTCAACTCCAACCTGGCCGGTCCCATCGGCTTGTTGTTTGCCTTTGTCTGGACCCTGGTGGCGCGGCCATTTGGTTCGGAGTTGGCGGCCAAGCGCCTGACCCGCTTCAGTTGGCACGACATCGTCGGCATGACGGAGCCGGCCAACCTGGCCGAAAGCCGCAAACTGGGGGTGCAAATGCTCGACCGCTTGATGCAGCACCTGCCACGCCTGGCCATGACGGGCCAGGACACCGGCATCGCCCTGCGCGAAGTGCGGGTCGGGCTCAACCTGCTGGACATCCTGGCCTACGCGCCACGGGTGCTGGGGGTGCCCAATGTGCAGTTGCGTCAGGTGGTGGCCGAGGTCGGCGAATACTTCAAGGCGTGCCTGAAGGCCGGCGAACGCCTGCCGGCCCCGGCCTCGTTGCAGATGACCATGGACCGCGCCCGGCGTGCGCTCAATGGCCAGGGCCTGCAAGGCGACGATGACACCCGCCTGAACCTGTTGCATGCCCTCAGTGGCCTGCGCCTGGCGCTGTTGCCGGGCGTGGAATTCCTCGGCACGGGCGAGCTGGAAGAACCGCTACCCCATGGCATTGATGGAGCGCCTCTATGATCGGTGACCTGGACGTCAGCGGGGTGTTCCTGCCCACCCTGCTGGTGCTGATGGGCATTACCTATGTGTTGTACCTGCTGGTGCACGGGGTGCTGACGCGCTTGCACTTTTATCGCCTGGTCTGGCACCGGGCGTTGTTCAACGTGGGTCTGTACGCCTTGCTGCTCGGCGCCGTGGACTCAATCAGTCGATACCTGATGACATGAAAAAACCTTTTTTGACCCTTGGCCGTGTGGTGTTGACCCTGCTGATCGTGACGCTGGCCGTGTTCGTGGTGTGGCGCATGGTGGCGTACTACATGTTCGCCCCGTGGACCCGTGACGGACACATTCGCGCCGACATCGTGCAGATCGCCCCGGACGTTTCCGGGTTGATCCAGCAAGTGGAGGTGCGCGACAACCAGCCAGTCAAGCGTGGCCAGGTGTTGTTCGCCATTGACCCGGACCGCTTCAAGCTGGCGCTGCGCCAGGCCAAGGCGGCTGTTGCCGACCGTCAGGAAACCCTGGCCCAGGCCCAGCGCGAAGCCAAGCGCAACCGCGGCCTGGGCAACCTGGTGCCGGGTGAGCAACTGGAAGAAAGTCAGTCGCGCGTGGCCCGTGCCGAGGTGGCGCTGATGGAGGCCCAGGTCGCGGTGGACAGCGCCCAGCTCAACCTCGACCGCTCGGTGATCCGCAGCCCTGTCGACGGCTACGTCAACGACCGCGCGCCCCGGGTGCAGGAGTTCGTGACTGCCGGGCGCCCGGTGTTGTCGGTGGTCGACAGCAACTCGTTCCACATCGACGGTTATTTTGAAGAGACCAAGCTAGGTGGCATTCATGTTGGCCAGCGCGTCGACATCCGGGTGATCGGTGACAACGCGCGCCTGCGTGGGCACGTCGAAAGCATCGTCGCCGGGATCGAAGACCGCGACCGCAGCAGCGGCGCCAACCTGCTGCCCAACGTCAACCCGGCGTTCAGTTGGGTGCGGCTGGCCCAGCGGATTCCCGTGCGCATTGCCTTTGACGAGGTACCGCAGGACTTCCGCATGATCGCCGGGCGTACCGCCACTGTGTCGATCATCGCCGACCAGCCCGCCCAGGAGCCAGCCCAATGAAGACCGCTGGCGGATTAGTCACGGTGGGCCTGGGCCTGCTGCTGTCGGCCTGCCAGGTGGTCGGCCCGGATTACCAGGTGCCCAAGGACGCGGCGGTGCAGCGTGCGGACTTGCAGGGCGAGCTGCCAATCGACGCGCACAACGTGGTCTCGGCACCAGTGCCGGCGGATTGGTGGCGCCTGTACCAGGACCCGCGCCTGGATCAATTGGTGCAACAGGCCATGGCCTCCAACACCGATTTGCGGGTGGCGGCGGCCAACCTGTCTCGCGCTCGCACGCAAGTCGAGCAGGCCGAATCGGCCGGTGGCTGGAGTGGTGGGGTCAAGCTTGGCGCCCAACGCTTGCAGGAATCCGGGGAAGCTTTCTTGCTGCCGGAAAAAGTCCCGGTGGCCAACGTCGGCGACGTGGCCTTGACCACGTCCTATCAGTTCGATCTGTTCGGCACCTTGCAGCGCGGTATCGAAGCGGCCAAGGCCAATGCCGATGCCACCCAGGCGGCGGCCGATACCGCACGCATCACCGTGGTCGCCGATGTGGTGCGTGCCTACACCCAGGTGTGCGCGGCCAACGAAGAGCGCGAGATCGCCGAGCATTCTCTCGACCTGCAACGGCAGAGCACCCAGTTGATCCAGCGCCTGCGCGATGCCGGGCGCGGCGACGAAACCCAGGTCACTCGTTCGTTGACCCAATTCAAGTCCCTGCGCGCGGAAATGCCGCGCTATGAAGCGGCGCGCCAGGCCGGGTTGTTCCGCCTGTCGATGCTGTTGGCCAAGCCGGTCGACCAGTTACCGGCCGGCACTGCCAGTTGCCACGAACTGCCCAGGATCGCCCAACTGTTGCCGGTGGGCGACGGTGCCACGCTGCTCAAACGGCGGCCGGACGTGCGCCAGGCCGAGCGCCGGCTGGCGGCGGCGACTGCGGAAATTGGCGTGGCCACCGGTCAGTTGTACCCGGACATCAGCATCGGGGCGACTGTGGGCACCGTCGGCATCCTCGATCACCTGGGCGAGTCCCAGACCAATCGCTGGGGCTTCGGCCCGTTGCTGACCTGGAGCGTGCCGACCAACGGCGCCCGCGCGCGGGTGCATGAGGCCGAGGCGGTGAGCCAGGGCGCACTGGCGCACTTCGACGGGGTGGTGCTCAACGCCATTCGCGAAACCCAGACCGGCCTCACGCAATACGCTGCGCTGTTGCAGCGCCGCGATGCGCTGGCCGACGCCGAGCAGTCGGCGCAAGTGGCGGCAGACCAGACGCACCGCTTCTTCCAGGCCGGTCGGGCATCGTTCCTCGCCGACCTGCAGGCCACCCGCACCTACACCGACGTACGGGCGCAAGTGTCCATGGCCAACACCCAGGTTGCCATGAGCCAGATCGATCTGTTCCTGGCCCTGGGCGGCGGCTGGGAAAGCGGACGAACGCAAGCGGCAAAACCGACGAAACCCTGAGGCCGTTGCTATGCTTTGAGATGTCGGATCCGCGCGGGCGAATCCGCCAATCAAGGCTCGCACAGGTCATGGGGATTCCAATAATGAAAAACCCTTATGCTCCCGGCTTCTGGTGCGCGATCGCCGCACTGGTGCTGCTGTCTGCTACCTATTTTTATGGCGTCATGCTGGCTCACCAGCTCGACGAGGCCCTACTCTTTCTCGACAGTGCCAGCGCGATGATCGGCGTGCTGTCGATCGCGGTGGTCGCCTGGGCCTCCCTGCAAGGCCAGCGGATCAAGAAAAGACAACTCGAACAAGGCAAGACCCTGGTGCAGATCTGGGACACCAAGGTGGCGCTGCGTCGGGTCGAAACGGTGTTCGACCGGTATTTCTGGGGCAGCTACTGGCAGCCGGGTCGCACCTTCCAGGAGGTCATGGGCGAACTGACCGGCACCCCGCTGGAAAAAAGCCTCGAAGCGCTCAAGGTGCAATGCCGGGCCCTCGACCAGCAAGTGACCGGCGAAGGCTGGCACTGGCTGAACAACGCCCGGGAACTCGCTGACGTCGCCACCGCCATGGCCCGCGAACGCTACCAGCTGGATGTCTGCGACCCACGCTTCGATTCACCCGACGGCACGGTGATCAATCGTGACTTCGAGGTGCTGGTGTACACCTGGACCGCGCGCCTGAAAAGCTTTGATCATCAGCTCGACGAGATGGAAACGGAGTACTCCTGAGGCACAAGCCGCGCCTTCAACGGTTGGGGTGTGGCCGCGACTGGTCGTGGTCACTGGACACTCTTTAACCCTTATTCATTGGGTTGCCATAGACCGCTAATGCTAATCTGCTGCGCAATTTGAACGAAGTCGCGCCACGGCCTGTCATGGGTTCAGGGAAGACGACCCTTTCAACAACGGACAATGAACAGGTATTTCATGAATAAATCAGCAGGTGTGCTTCTTGGAATCGTAGTGGCCATTGGTGCAATCAGTGCCGGCGGCGCGTGGTACACCGGCACCAAGCTGGAAGGGGTGTTGCAGACGTCCATCGCCGACGCCAACCAGCAGTTGCAAGCGGCCATGGTCGGTTCCAACGGCACCGCGACCCTGGAACTGGTGTCGCTGGATCGCCAGCTGTTCAGCAGCACCGCCCATTACCGCCTCAAGGGCCAGGGTGAGATGTTTGGCGAACACGCCGATGGCGTAGAGCTGCTGTTCACCGACCATATCGAACACGGCCCGCTGCCGTTCTCGCGGCTGGTATCGCTGAAATGGCTGCCGGTCATGGCCACCAGTCACTACTCCCTGGAAAAAACCCCGCTGACCGCCAAATGGTTCGCCGCCACCAAGGACGTGTCGCCGCTCAAGGGGGTGATCAACCTTGGCTATGACCGCGCCACCAGCGGCACCCTTGAGTTGTTGCCTGTCGACACCGTGCTCGACGACCAGTCGACGCTGAAGTTTTCCGGGCTCAACCTTGAGGTCTCGGCCAGCGCCGAGGCGCAGAAGGTCAAGGCCAACGGTTACATGGACAGCCTGACGCTGACCAGCGTCGCCGAGGACCAGTCGCCGGTCAAAGTCGAACTCAACGGCCTGACCCTGGCCAGCAACCTGACTAAAAGCAGCTTCGGCTATTACCTGGGCGATAACACCGTCGAGGTCAGCAGCAGCAAAACCACGTTCGGTGACAAGCAGGCGGTGCTGCACCTGAAGAAACTGGAAATGAAGACCGCCACCAGCGAATCCGGGAGCAACGCGGCGGGCCGTGCCGATTACAAGATTGCCGAGATCACCCTCAACGACAAAGCGCTCGGCTCGGCCAAAATGGCCTGGAGCATGAAGAACCTCGACATCCCGTCGACGCTGTCGCTGGTGCAGATCTATCAATCCAAACTGCAGCCGTACGAGGAAGCCGCCGCCGCAGCCGCTGCGGCAGGGCAACCCGTGCCGGAGTTGCAACTGAGCGAAGCCGAGGAGGCCCAGGCCAAGGCTGACCTGGAAAAACTGCTGGCCGCCCAGCCGCAAATCGCCCTGGAGAACCTCTCGTTCACCACCGCCAACGGTGAAAGCAAGGCCAGCCTGGTGCTGGACCTGACCAAGCCGAAGTCGATGGACCAACCGACCGATCAGATGGTGCGCGAGCTGATTGCCCTGCTGGACTTCAACCTGCAGGTCTCCAAGCCGATGATCACTGACCTTGTGAGTGTGCAGGCCCTGGTCGAAGGCCAGACAGACGCCAAGGCCATTGCCGAAGAAGCCCTGGCCACCAGTGATATGTTCAGCAGCATGGCGGTCGGCACCCAACTGGCGACGCTGGAAGGCAACAACGTCGTGTCCAAGCTGCACTACGCCAACAACCAGGTGGAGTTCAACGGCCAGAAAATGACCGTCGAGGAGTTTGTCGCTTTCGTCATGAGCAAGCTCGGGACCCCGGGCGAAGTCCAGTAAGCCACTGGCACCACCGCCTCACCCAAACGCCCGGCCTGTGCTTACGCACGGTCGGGCGTTTTGTTTTGTAGGACGATTCTGAAGAAATATGCGGATTCGTCTTTTGCCTACCCTCGCCATGGAAGACTGCATCGCAGGATAGCTTGGCCGTGTCATCAGGCACTGGCCGCCTGATGGTGTTGCCATCAGGGGGAAAACCCATCGCTCCAGCTTTCCTCGTACAGGAAACCTGCGAATGTTGCGTACCCTCCATCCCCACCTGCGCCCGATTGTTCGCGTAGCGCTGTGCAGCCAGTTGCTCTGGCCGACCCTGGCGGTTGCCAACACGGCATACGATGACCTGGTGCGCCAGGCCCGTGCGGGCAACTACGGGCCGGTATTGAGCGTGCTGCGCCAGGTTCCCGGCAAGCAGTTATCCACAGGCCAGCTCAGCGATCATCTGCAGATCGCCAGTTGGGCGGGCCTCGACAGCGAAGTCGTCAAGGTTTATGAAACCCAGGCCCGCCAGCGGCAATTGCCCCTCCAGGCGCTGACCGCCACCGCGCGTGCCTACCGCAATCTACAGCGCTGGGATGAAGCCGCCGCGCTGTATCGCAGGGCGCTGGAGCGCGACCCCGATAACGCCGACGTGCAGCTGGGGCTGGCGCTGGTTCAGGCCGATGCCGGTCAACCGGGTGACGCGGTCAACCGCGCCAAAGCATTGGTGGCCGCCAAGCCCGGGGATCCGCATCGCCGGTTGGCACTGGCCTATGCCCTGACTCGCGCCGGGGCGACCTACGACGCCTTGTTCGAGTACGACCAGGCGTTCGTCCGTGCCGGGAGCACGCCTGAAGTCGCCCGCGAATATGTGTTCGCCCTGCAGCGTGCGCGTTTACCGGAACCGGCGCTACGCCTGGCGCGTCAGCGCCCGGGGTTAATCGAACCGACACTGTTGCGGCGTATCGAGGGCGATGTGGCGGCCGAGCGGGTGCGCCTGGCGGAGCTGGCCACGCGCAGCGAGAAGGAGCGCTACGTTATTGCCGATCGTGCCCTGGTCGACTACGACCAACTCATCCGAACCTGGAGCGCCGACGCCCAGGCACGCGATGACGTGCGGCGCTGGCGTATCGACCGCTTGGGTGCGCTCAAGGCGCGTGCGCGTACCGCCGAGGTTATCCATGACTACCAACAACTGATTGGCGAAGGTGTGCCCATTCCCACCTATGCGCTGCGCTGGGTGGCCGCCTCCTATCTGGATCAGCGTCAGCCGGAAGTGGCCGTCGATATGTACCGCCAGGTTCTGGCGGCACCCGATGCCGACCAGGGTGATCGCCTGGAAGACAGCACGGCGCTGTACTACGCCCTGCTGGAAAACGATCAACCGGAACAAGCGCGCGAGCTCGCCGACAGCCTGGCCCAGAGCCAGAACCCACGGGTCGAGCTCAAGGGCTTGCCGGTGGGCAACCCCAATGATGAGTGGATGGATGCGCAGCAACTGGCGGCCCAGGCCGGCACCTATGGGGCGGATTTGCCCGGGGCCGAGCAGCGCCTGGCGGCCTTGGTCGAACAGGGCCCGGGGAATATCGGCCTGCACCTGGCCCAGGCAGACCTGTACCGCGCCCGTGACTGGCCGCGTCGTGCGGAGTCCCAGCTCAAGGAAACCGAAAGCATGGCGCCACGCGACGTTGGCCTGGAAGTCGGGCAGGGCTATACCGCACTGGACTTGCAGGAGTGGCGGCAACTGGATGCGTTGACCGACGACGTGGTGGCGCGCTACCCGGACAACCGCCAGGTCCAGCGTCTGCAGCGTCTGCGTGAAGTTCATGACATGGCTGAACTGCGGGTCTCGGCCTATGGCGGCAAGAGTTACGGCGGCGCAGACAGCGGTGCCGGCGCGGTCAACGGCAGCCGCGACCTGGGCATTGAAACAGTGCTCTATAGCCCACCGATCGATGAGGACTGGCGACTGTTCGGTGGTGCCGGCTACGCCACCGGCGACTTCCAGGAAGGCACCGGTCACCATCGCTGGCAGCGCGTGGGTGTGGAGCGGCGGACGCGCGACATGACCCTGGAAGCGGAAATCTCCAATCACTCGTACGGCTATGGCAACAAGACCGGTGCACGCCTGGCGGCGGCTCGTGACATCGACGATCACTGGCAGTACGGCGCTAGCCTCGACTACCTGTCGGCCAATACGCCGCTACGGGCCCTGAACAGTGACATCACGGCCAATGGCGGCAGTGCTTTCCTGCGCTGGCGTGGCAATGAAAGTCGTGAGTGGCAGCTGGCGCTCAGCCCGTCGCGCTTCAGTGATGGCAATCGCCGGTTAGAGGCGTTGTTGACGGGGCGCGAGGGCGTGTACAGCACGCCAGGCCTGCAAGTCGATGCGGGTCTGGAAGTGGGCAGCAGCCACAACTCGAAGAACGCCGATGTGCCGTATTTCAATCCCAAGTCCGACCTCAGCGTGCTGCCGACGCTGAGCGCCAATCACGTGCTCTATCACCGTTACGAAACCGCCTGGAGCCAGCAGTTCCAGGCCGGTGCCGGTACCTACAGCCAGCGTGATTACGGCACGGGGGCCATCGGTCTGCTCAGTTACGGCCAGCGCGTCAGCTGGAACGACGTATTCGAGGCGGGTGCCGCGTTGAGCTGGCTCAACCGGCCCTATGACGGCGATCGCGAGAGCGATCTGCGCCTGATCATCGACCTCACCTACCGCTTCTAGAAGAGTTTGCTCATGCTTGCAATCACACGTTGCATCCTGCTGCAGGGGGTCCTGTTGCTCACCGCCTGCGCCCAGCAGGCCCCAGCATTTGTGCCGCCCTCACAACGACCGCTGGCAGCCAGTGAACAGCCCTGGCCGAAAAACCATGTGCTGGGCATTGCCTATCACGATGTCGAGGACCGCGATCCCGACCAGGCGGTGGTCGCTGTGCGCACCGAACGCTTGATCGAGCAATTGGCCTGGCTGCGGGAAAATCACTATCAGGCGGTGACCGTCGACCAGATCATGGCGGCCCGCAAGGGTGGCCCCGAGCTGCCGGCCAAGGCGATCCTGCTGAGTTTCGATGACGGCTATTCGAGCTTCTATACCCGGGTCATGCCGGTGCTGCGTGCTTATCGCTGGCCTGCCTTGCTGGCTCCGGTCGGCAGTTGGATCGACACACCGCTCAATCAACCGGTGGATTTTGCCGGTACTCCGCGCCAGCGCTCGGACTTCCTGACCTGGGAGCAGATTCGCGAAGTCTCGCGTTCCGGTCTGGTGGAAATTGCCGCCCACACCGATGCCAGTCACAAGGGCGTGTTGGCCAACCCGCAAGGAAACCTGCAGCCAGCGGCGGCGACCCGTCGCTACGACGCGCTGACTCAGCGTTACGAGACAGAGGCCGAGTTCCAGGCTCGTTTGCGCAGTGACGTGGTTGCTATCTCGGCGAAAATTCGCGCGGTCACCGGCTACGCGCCACGGGTCTGGGTCTGGCCGTACGGCGCCGCCGACGGTAGCGCGCTACAGGTGGTGGACGAGCAGGGCTACCAGATGGCGTTGACCCTTGACGACGGTCTCGACAGCCTGGCTGACCTGATGAGCAGCCCGCGTTATCTGGTGGCCTCGGACCCGGACGGCGAGCATTTCGCCAACAGCATCGTCGGCGTGCAATCGAAGGCGCCGATGCGCGTGGTGCATGTCGATCTGGACAACGTCTACGACCCTGACCCGGCGCAGCAGGACAGCAACCTTGGCAAACTGATCCAGCGCATGGCCGACATGGGCGCGGACACGGTGTTCCTGCAAGCGTTCGCCGATCCCAAGGGCGATGGGCTGGTGCACTCGCTGTACTTCCCCAACCGCCATCTGCCGGTGCGCGCCGACCTCTTCGATCGTGTTGCCTGGCAGTTGCGTACCCGGGCCAACGTCAAAGTCTTTGCCTGGATGCCGGTGCTCAGCTTTGCCCTCGATCCCGCCTTGCCTCGGGTGACCCGCTGGGATCCCGACAGCGGCCAGGCCTCGGTTGATCCTGGCCAGTACCAACGCCTGTCGCCGTTCGATCCCAACGTGCGACGGATCATCGGCGAGCTCTATGAGGACGTGGCGCGCCTGACCTCGGTCGACGGCATTCTCTACCACGATGACGCCTTGCTCTCGGATTTCGAAGACGCCAGTCCACATGCCTTGCAGGCCTATGCCGCCAACGGCTTGCCGGGATCGATCACCCAACTGCGTGGCGATCCGGCCACGATGCAGCGCTGGACGCGCTTCAAGAGTCGCTACCTGATCGACTTCACCCACGAACTCACCGCCAGGGTCCGCGCCATCCGCGGGCCGCAGGTGCGCACAGCGCGCAACCTGTTCGCCGAGCCGATGCTCAATCCGCCGAGCGAAGCCTGGTTCGCGCAGAACCTCGATGATTTCCTCGGCGCCTACGACTGGACCGCCCCCATGGCCATGCCGCTGATGGAGGGCAAGACCCATGAGCAGTCCGGTGCCTGGCTGGAATCCCTGGTGGCCACGGTCAAGTCCCGCCCCGGCGCCTTGCAGCGCACGGTGTTCGAACTGCAGGCCCGCGACTGGAACCGCAGCGATGCGTCCGCGCCGCTGAGCGGTCAACAACTGGCGGATTGGATGGCGCGTCTCAAGCGCGAGGGTGCCACGAGTTTTGGCTACTACCCCGACAACTTCCTCGAGAACCAGCCGGACCTGAAAACCGTGCGCCCCGCGCTCTCCAACAAGTGGAATCGCTGACATGCTGGACAGACTGCTAGCTGTGTTGGTACTGGCGATCGTGCTGGGGATTCCCCTGGGCGTGATTTTCCTGGTTACCGGGCAATTTTTAATGGACTTCGTGTTTTTCTATCCGCTGTTCATGTCCGGACTGTGGATAGCGGGCGGCCTGTATTTCTGGCTGCACTGGGAACGTCACTGGCCCTGGGGCAAAGACACGTTGCCACCGCCGCTGACCGGTGAACCGCTGATTTCGATCCTGATCCCTTGCTACAACGAGGGTGACAATGCGGCCGATACCATTCATGCCGCATTAGGCCAGCACTACCCGAACATCGAAGTGATCGCCATCAACGACGGTTCCAGCGACAACACCGCTGCCGTCCTCGATGCCCTGGCGCTGCAGGACCCGCGATTGCGCGTACTGCATCTGGCGCAGAACCAGGGCAAGGCAGTGGCCCTGCGCATGGGAGCGATCGCTGCGCGCAGCGAGTACCTGGTGTGCATTGACGGTGATGCGTTGCTCGCACCGGACACTGCGGCTTACCTGGTGGCGCCGATGCTGGACAACGCCCGGCTCGGTGCAGTGACCGGCAACCCGCGGATTCGCACTCGCTCGACCCTAGTGGGACGGGTCCAGGTGGGTGAGTTTTCGTCGATCATCGGCTTGATCAAGCGCACGCAGCGGGTGTTCGGACGGATCTTCACGGTGTCCGGGGTGATTGTCGCATTCCGTCGTTCGGCGCTGGATCGGGTTGGCTACTGGAGCCCGGACATGATCACCGAAGACATCGACATCAGTTGGAAGCTGCAACTGGATCACTGGAGCATCTTCTACGAACCGCGCGCCTTGTGCTGGATCCTCATGCCGGAAACTCTCGCAGGCTTGTGGAAGCAGCGGCTGCGCTGGGCGCAGGGCGGTGCCGAGGTGCTGTTCAAGAACATCCGCGGCATCTGGCAATACCGCCATCGTTATCTCTGGCCCTTGCTGTTCGAGTACTGCCTGTCCACCGGCTGGGCCTTCACCTTCCTGCTCTCGGTGATTTTCTGGGCCGTCGGCAAATTCGTCGAAATGCCCGAAGCCATTGCCGTGCATCACTTGTTGCCACCGGCCTTCACCGGGTTGGTGCTGGCGATGGTCTGCCTGCTGCAGTTCGCGGTCAGCATTCTGATCGACCGGCGTTACGAGCGGGGCCTGTGGAAAACCATGTTCTGGGTGGTCTGGTATCCCCTGGTGTTCTGGTTCATCAGCCTGCTGACGACCCTGGTGAGCTTCCCCAAGGTGCTGTTTGGTCAACACCAGAAGCGCGCGCGCTGGGTCAGCCCGGATCGTGGGATCAAACCGCTGAACGACGACGATGACGAGGTGCTCGAACAATGAAAATCATCAGAACCCGGCAACGGCCTTTCCTGGTCGTGCTCGACGCTTTTTTCACGCTGCTGGCCTGGGTCGGCCTGAGCTACCTGTTGGTGCGCGGCCTGTGGCCGTTGCTCAATACACACACGGGACCGCGCATTGAAGTCTCGGTGCTCGACGCCCTCGGTACGTTGCAACTCTACGTCTGGGTCGCCCTGCTCAATGCCGTGCTGCTGATTGCCTGGGCCCGTTACCAGCAGCGCAGGAGCAAAGGCTTCGCGCGTCGCCGAAAAGCGGCACCGGTGGTAGGTGACCATGGCTTGCAGGCAAGCTTTCGCCTGAGCAACGAGCTCCTGATGCAGCTGCGTCGGCCCGGGGTCATGGTGATCCACAATGACGAGGCCGGTGATATCAGCCAGGTGGTCACGGGTTATTTACGGCTCGATCAGTGCAATTACCAATAGATACCCGGGCAACTGAACGTACAGGGATTGGCGTCGATCGGTGAAAGCGCGCACTATCGAGGCAAATCCTGGCGAGTTGGAGGCCAGCTGTGACACAACGTATCGACCGCATTGCCCAATTGCTCAATTGCCCGGTCAAGGGCGAAGAAATGCGCCGGGCAATTACTGAAGCCCGCAAGGACTCTCTGCTGGATGACGACGATGAGGAGGATGACGACGAGCCATCCTGCGCGCCGGACGCTGGCGATGATCCCGACCCCCAGGCTTGACCCCTACCACCAGCTGCGATTGCTCTCCAGTTCGGCCCGGCATTGCTTGAGTTGCCAGCCGTAGTTTTTCGCCTGTTGCTCAACCTTGCGCGCCACCTGCATCAGCCAGGGTTTTTGCCGGTAACTCTGGCGGCTGAACCCGCCACGCCCCTCATGGTAGGCCAGGTACTGGCTGTAGGTATCCCACTTGGAAATCCCTAGCTGGCGCTGAGTGCCGGCGGCGTACCAACCGACGAACATTACCGCGTCGTCAAAATTGTCCCGCGAGCCGCCATTGCCGGTTGCGCTCTTGTACTCGCCCCACACCGGATCCTGCGCCTGGGCATAGCCATAGGCCGAGCTGACCCGACCCCAGGGAATCACCCACAGGAAATAGTCACGAGGGGGCAGGGCGTCCTCCACGAAGCTGCTTTCCTGCTTGATGATCGCCATCGCCACATGAGGCGGCAGTCCCCAGGCTTGCTCCATTTTCAGCGTGTCTTCATACCAGTCGGGGTACTGGCGGTAGATGCTGCAAATGTTGCCCTGGTCCCGCGGCGGCGTGGTCGAACAGCCGGCCAGCAGGGCCAGGGCCATGAGTACTGCGAAAAACCGTCCGTGCAAAAATCACTCAATTGGCGACGGGCCAATCCTTGTTGGTTGAAAGGGGGGTCTAAACATTTTCGCCTCCTGGGTTGCGGGCGAAACTGGATCCGGCCCCTCTGTGTGGCGCGCAGCCGGTCAGATGTGCGTTGACCCGCTCGCGCTAAATCGAGCACTATCAGGTACCTTTTTTAGTACCTTGGAGTTTGCTCATGGAGCAACTACTCGCTAGCCGCTCAGTCAGCATCACCGAACTCAAGCGCAGCCCGAGTACTGTAATCGAGCTGGCGGGGTCTGAGGCTGTGGCAATACTCAATCATAACCGCCCCGCAGCTTATCTTTTACCCCATGCGGCTTATCAGGCGTTGCTGGAGCGCTTGCATGCCGCGCAAATACGCGAAGCGATAGCGGCCAGCCGGACTGACCCTCGGCCGGCAATAGACGCGGACACGATGTTCGCCGAGCTCGACGCGATCGTTGAGCAGGTCACGGCTGAACCAGGCCGTCCGTGAGGCAGTTGTCGTTCAGCGCCATGGCGCGCGACGATCTACAACACATTGCCCGCTATATCGCTCGAGACAATCGCACCCGCGCTCGAACCTTTGTTGATGAGCTGCGCCAGCGCAGTCTATTACTGATTGAGCAGCCGGATCTGGGCGTTGCGCGTGAAGACTGCGCCAAAGGTCTGCGCATGCTTACCCATGGACGCTACCTGATCTTTTATAGCGTGAGCGGGCAAGGCATCCTGATAGAGCGTGTTTTACACAGCGCGCGGGACCTCGGGCGTCAGTTCGCAATCGACGACCAGAACCTTTAGCGCACACGCAAGTCGCTATGATGAAGTCCCCTGCATGCAGATGCTCCCACAGCCCCAGTCAGTGAGACCTCAATGCCCAATCCATTGAACCCGCCATGCCAAGGTCGGCGGCAGCTCTTGCGGCTGGCGGCTTGTGCACCGGTGTTGGCCTTGCTCGGTCCACTGGCAGGCTGCTCGCGCAAGCCGCAGATGGACGCCACTTTCCTGCAGATCTGGAAAAGCCACGCCGAACTCAGCCGCGATCAGTGGGCGACGCGTATGGCGGCCATGGCTGAATTGGGCTGTGATGAGCTGGTGCTGCAGTGGGTGGGGTTGCTCGGCGGGGACGAGCCGGACTGGATGCTCCCAGACCCGGTGATGCAGGACCTGCTGGACACCGCCGGCGAGCATGGGATGAAAGTGCGTATCGGCCTGCCTTACGACAATGGTTGGTGGCAGGCGCTGTCGGCCACTGACGAGCCGACCCAGGCCGCGTTCTTCAGTGGGTCTTTGCAGGCGGCGAGTCGCTACATGCGCGAGGCGCCGTGGTCCGCGCATGAGCAGTTTGCCGGTTGGTACATCCCGTACGAAATCGAGCAGTACCACTGGACCGAACCCGCCCGACAGGAGCGCCTGGGCAAATGGCTGACGGCCTTGTCGGGGGTGTCGCAGAACGCCGGTCATGGTGTCCCGGCCATCTCCACCTACTACAGCACCCTGCAGACCGACGGCAGCCTGGTGCAACTGTGGCAATCGCTGCTGGCCCGCACCCAGCTGCGGCCCATGGTGCAGGACGGCGTGGGGGTGGCGGGCTGGAACAACCTCAAGGCGATCGAACCGCTGCTGCAGTACCTGCGTCAGCGTGGGGTGAAGTTCGAGGTGATTGTCGAACTGTTCGAGCAACTGCCGTCAGCGCGTAACGACGGCACTGACTTCAAGGCAGTTTCGGCAGACTACCCGCGGGTCCAGCGTCAGTTGGAGTGGGCCCAGACCACGGGCGCGGAACGCATCATCGCGTTTGCCGTCGATCCCTGGGCGACCGGTACCGACCCCCAGGCGCAACGCTTGCGCCAGCAGTGGCTCAAGGCGCGCTCCTGAGGTTGGCGCCAGCAGGGCTCAGAGTGAGCGCCCGATGATCTCGCGCATGATTTCACTGGTGCCACCGAAGATCCGCAGCGCCCGCGCATCGGCCCAGGCGCGGCCAATCCCGTACTCGGCGCTGTAGCCATAACCGCCATACAACTGCAGCAACTCGTCGAGAATCTGCCCCTGCATCTCGGTGGCATTGAGCTTGGCCATGGCCGCGACCACCGGGTCCAGGTTGCCCTCCATCAGTTGCAGCGCGCAGTCGTCGAGGAATACCCGGAGCATGGTCAGGCGAGCCTTGGCATCGGCCAGGACAAAGCGGTTGTTCTGGTAGTCGATGACGCGCTTGCCGAACACCTTGCGACCCCGGGTGTACTCCTTGGTCTGTTCGAGCATGCCCTCGGTCGACGCCGCGGCCCGCAGGGCGATGGCCAGGCGTTCACGGGACAGCTCGTGACTCATGTATTGGAATCCGGCATTCAATTCACCGAGCAGGCAATCCACCGGCACCCGCACTTCATCGAAGAACAGCTCGCAAGTGTCCTGGGCGTGCTGGCCGATCTTGCGCATGGCCGGGCCCTTGCTGAAGCCGGGCAAGCCTTCTTCGACACAGAACAACGACAGGCCGCGAGCGCCCAGTTCGGGGTCGGTGCAGGCCAATACGATCACCAGGCCAGCGTTGACCCCATTGGTGATGAAGGTCTTCTGCCCGCTGAGCACGAAGTCCTCGCCATCGCGTACCGCACGGGTGCGGATCGCCTTGACGTCGCTGCCGGCACCGGGCTCGGTCATGGCAATCGCGCCGATGACCTCGCCGCTGGCCATTGCCGGCAGCCAGCGGTCTTTCTGCGCCTGGGTGCCGAGGTTCCAGAGATAAGGCGAGACCATGTCCGAGTGAATCGAGAAGCCGATGCCCAGGCAATTGGCCCGCGCCAGCTCTTCGATGACCACCACGGCGTGGCCGAAATCACCGTCGGCGCCATAGGGTGCCGGCAGCGCTGAATTGAGCAGGCCTTGCTCGCCGGCCTCTCGCCACAGTTCGCGCGGGGTCACCCCAGCGGTTTCCCATTGGTCGTAGCGCGGCACGATGCGCTCGGCGATGAAGCGTTGCACCTGCTCGCGAAACAGCAGGTGGTCTTCGCGGAATATCTTGCGCATGGGGAGGCCTATTTCGCGTAGAGGTCGGTGCTGCTCAGTTGCCCGCGTAGCACGGGCGCCGCAGCGCTGCCGGTGAGGAGCAGGCTGTAGTGATCACCGGGCTTGAGTTGCGGCAACGCCAGTTTCTCGGCCGTGGCCTTGCCACAGCCGGCACTCAGTGACGCGCTCACCGGGTTGATGGCACGCGCAGCAGTGCTGAGTGGGGCTACGTCGGCAAACAATACCGGGCCGCCGTCAGCCACTGCCAGGCTGCCTTTGGGGCAATCGCTCGCCAGGTTATAAAAGCGCAGTTCGGCTTTCAGGGCGTCTTCGCTGCCGGCACTGTCGTCCAGCACCTGCAACTTGCCATCCTGCGGCACCAGAGTGTTGAAGCTGTCCGGCGCCACTTGCAGTTGGCCTGCGGGCTTGCCGTCGAGGGTCACGCTGAAGGCTTCGTTGCCCTTGACGATTGCATAGCTGCTGGCCAGTTGGCTTGGACCGATCGCTTGCACGGTGCCGTTGCTGATTTGCACCTTGAGGCTTTCGGCGCTCGGGTTGACCACCCGGACAAAGGCTGAGCCCGCCGGAGGGCGAGGGGCGTACAGCTGGGCCAGGACGCCTTCGGCCATGGCCGGGCCTGCCAGGCAAGTGCCCAGCAGCAGGGTGGCGCGAAGGGTAAAGGCACGCGGGTTCATGGTTGCTCCTTGGTGGGTTTCATGCGCGTTTCCCGGTATTGGGACTCCAGGCGCTTGCGGTCGACCTTGTCGGACACGTTGGTGGGGAACAGTCCGCAGGCCACCAGTTCCGAGGGCACCATGTAGTGCGGCAGGCGCTCACCTAGGGTTTGTTTCCAGTCGTGCAACTGCTCCGGCAAGGGGCCGATCACCCCGGGCTCCAGGGTTTCGGGGGAGGAGACGAAGCCGATCATGCGCACCAGGCTGCCATCGGGACGGCGCAGGGCAATCGTGGCGGCCGCGTGGACGCCAGGCAGGCTGGCCAGCGCGGCATCGATCTCACCCAGCTCGATGCGGTAGCCATTGAGCTTGATCTGGTCGTCGCGCCGGCCATGGAAGTACACCAGGCCCTGCTCGTCGATTTCGCCAATGTCGCCGGTGCGATAGGCGCGCTTGCCGTTGTGCAGGAACAGGCTCTTGGCGGTCAGGTCAGGCCGCCCGAGGTAGCCACGCATGACGTGGTCGCCGGCGATGCAGATCTCCCCGTCGTCGAGGAATACCTCGGCATAGGGCTTGGCCCGGCCGATCGACAGCGGATTGCGCGCGCCGTCGAGGGGGCGCTTGATTTCGACCCAGGTGGTCGAGCAGGTCGCTTCGGTCGGGCCATAGGAATTGATGATGCGCGCGTCGGGAAAGCGCGCCCAGAGCTGCTCGGCCATGGCCGGCGACAGCGACTCGGCGCCGAACACGAATACCCCCAGCTGTGGCAGGTGGGCCTGGTTGAAATCGTCATTGAGGAACTGCTGGCGGACGAAGGCCGGCGTCGACGCCCAGACCTGCACCCCGGTATCGGCCAGGTAGCGCACGAAGGCGTCGGGCGCGGCGATGGTCTCCCGTGGGCAGAGTACGCAGGCGCCACCCAGGGCCAGCGCGCCACACAGGTCGAACAGTGAGAAGTCGAAGCTGAACAGCATTTGGTTCATGAACGCCGGACGCGGCCCCAATGCCAGGCAGTCGCGGATCCAGCTGGCGAACAGCGCGACGCTGTCACGACCGATCTGTACGCCCTTGGGTTCACCGGTACTGCCCGAGGTGAACATGATGTAGGCGATGCCCGGCTCCGCCAGCGGCGCGCAGACTGCGGCACCTGCTTCAAAACGATTGAGGGTGGCGTTGTAGCACTGGGCGGCGGCGACCCGTTCGGTGATCAGCTTCAGGCGCTCAGGTGGGTTGATGCTGTCGACGGGCACGTAGGTGATGCCCAGGCGCAGGCAGCCGAGCATGGCCACCACAAACTCGATCTCCTTGTGTCCGCTGATCACCAGCGCGTGGCCCGGCAGCACGCCAGCCGCCCGTGCGCGGTGCTGCCAGGCATCGGTAGCCGCCAGCAACCCGGCCCAACTGATCTGGTGCTGGGCGTCGCTCAGCGCGGGCGCTGTGGTGGCCTGATCCTGTTCGGCGAAATCACATCGATCAAAGTCAAAATACATACAGCCCCCTGAGTAGTGAGGGACGGCGCGGGCCGTCAGGCTTTCTGGTTTTCCTCGACAAAGGCGGCCAGAGCGTTGACCGACTCCAGGTGTTCTTCGATTTCGGTTGGTGGAACCTTGCAGCCAAAGGCCTTTTGCACCGCCAGCACGATATCCACGGCCGTCAGCGAGTCGACCAGGCCGGATTCGATCAGCAGATCGTCCGGTTCAACGGTGGACTGGATCACGTTGGCGACGATCTCGCCGAGTTGGGTTACGAGTGCTGCATTGGGTGTGCTCACGAGGTCATGCTCCGCTAGTCATTGATCAGAATTGGAAGTACAGGAAGCGCGCTTCCTTGTGCAGGTTCATCAGGCACAGAAACAGCAACGCCGCCAGGATCACCAGCCATTTGAACGTCGGGGCCCAGCGCAGGAAGGCCGGTCCGTTCGGCTGCGCCTTGGCCAGTGCCGGTGAGAAGGTGCCCATGATCTGGTGCGAGTTGGGCAGGAACCAGACCACGCACAGCAGGGCGATGATATGGAAGATAGCAAGGTGGCGGCCCATGAACATCCGCCAGGCGTCGCCCCAGGCGATCTGCGCCGGGTAAACCACGTTCGGCAGGCTGTCGAACCCGCGCAAGCCCAGCATGCCCTCCACCAGCCGCAGCGCATCCTGGGTGTCCTCGGCGCGGAAGAATGCCTGGGCGATGATCACCACGGCGAAGGTCAGCAGGACGTAGCCGGCTTCCTTGAGGCGGTTGTCCTTGCGCGCGGCGACCGGTGTGCGGCCCACCACGAAGATGCGCCAGGCGTGGTTGATCGACAGGTAGGCGGCGTGCATCAGGCCGAAAATCAGGTACTGCAACCCGGCGCCGTGCCAGATGCCGGCCAGGCCCATGGTGAAGGCGGTTGGCAGGATGATGGTGGCGGCAAACCCGCCCAGGCTCGACACGCCCTGGGTGCCCACCGGCAGGTTGCGCTTGGTGCGGTAGCGCGACACCGCCATGGCCACCGGGTAATAGAGGTAGGCGGTCAGGTAGCGGGTCAGGGTCATGTGCCAGCGCGCCCAGAACTCGATGATGCTGCTGGCCTTGTACGGCGAGTTGAAGTTCAGCGGGAAGCGGATGCCGAACATCTTCGCCAACCCCAGGGCCATGTCCGAGTAGCCGGAAAAGTCGAAGTACAGCTGCAGTGCATAGGCCAGGCCCGTGCCCCAGGCGGCCCAGAACTGCAACTCGCCCGGTTGGGCGAAACCGGCATCGGCGTAGGGTGCGATCGGGTCGGCCAACAGCACTTTCTTGGCCAGGCCGATGACGAACAGCATGCCGCCGACGCTGAGGTTCTCGGCGTTGAAACGGTAGGTTTCGCGCTTGGCGAACTGCGGCATCATTTCCTTGTGATGCAGGATCGGCCCGGCGATCAGGTGCGGGAAGAAGGTGACGAACAGCACGTAGCTGAGCAGGCTGCGTTCCTTGACGATGCCGGCGCGGCAATCGAGCAGGAAGCCGATCTGGGTGAAGGTGAAAAACGAGATGCCCAGCGGCAGGATGATGTCGTCCAGGCGACCGCTGCCAAACCCCCAGTCGTGGGCGAAGTTCATCAAGGTGACGAAGTACTTGTAGTGGATCAGCAGGGCGATGTCCGCCGCCACCCCGATTGTGGCCACGGCCAGTTGCAGGCGCGGTCGGTGGGCGGTGCTGAGGATGACCTGGCTGATTGCATAGTTGAAGGCGATCGAGCCGATCAGCAACATCACGAACTGCGGGTTCCACCAGCCGTAGAACACCAGCGAGGTGATGCACAGCCATACGGCGGCCATCCGCGGGCTGATGGCGCTGAACAGGTAGTGGGCCGCCAGGGTGACCGGTAGAAACAGGAAGAGGAAGAGATAGGAGTTAAAGAGCATGGTCGTCCTGTTGCTTAGGCAATGTGGCCAGCACGGCGCGTTCGTCGGCCGTCAGCGGCAGGGATAGGGCCATCTCGGAAAACTCCCAAATGACCAACTTGAGGCTGGTAGGCCATTTGTCACGTTTGGCCAGGGCGGCGAGCAACGCGCCGGAGAACTGGCCACCGTCCATGCTCTGGTTCCACACCTGGCGGCCCAGGGAGATCCCCAGGCGTTCGGCAAACTCACTGCGCCGGCCGTTGGAGCTGCCGGCCAGCAGCACTTCCACAGGGGGCGTGTCATCCAGCAGGCCGCCACTGCGCAGCGGTTCGATACTCACCGGCTGCGCCATGTCGAGGGCGGGGCGCCAGGTCGGGCTGGCCTGTTCCAGGCCGGCCAAGCTGATCAGGTCGCCCATGCGCGGCACGGCGGGGCCTGGGGGCGAAACGTTGAACGCCTGGCTGCCCTTGCTCCCCAGCAGTTCCACGGCCTGCGTCCCAACCACTTCGGCGGCTGCTTGAGCGCCGACTGCCGTCATGTGTACATCGGTGTGGAAAAAGCGCGGCTCGTTGCCTTGGGCCAGTGCGGGAAAAAGGTCGCTGTGGGGTACGCCGGCACGCGCCAGGCGGGCTTGCCAACCCTGCAGGCGGGCCTGCAGTTGGGTGCTCTGTTGCAGGCCGCAAAGGCCTTCGGTCTGCACCCGCGACTTGTCTGGCACCGTCACCACCAGCACTTGCAGGCCGTGTGCACGCAAGTCGCCGACCCAGTGCTGCATCAGGCGCACCCGGGCTTCATAGGCGTCGTGCACCCCGGGTTGCGCGCGCAGGCCGTCGCGATAGAACAGCCAGTTCGGGCAACCCTGGACCACCTGCGCGCCCAAGTTACCGAGGAAGCGATAACGCACCGCCGAGCTGATGGTGTCTGCCTCGTCCTGCAGCGGCAGTTTCATCACGTGTCCGAGCACCTGGCCGGCCGAACCGTCAACCCAGGCCGAGGGCTTGAGTTGTCCTGGCTCGAGCTTGGCGTGCAGGAGCATCCAGATGCCGACCGCCTGCCCGACCAGCAGCAGGCCGATGATCGCGGCGGCGCTCATGCGGTGCGAGACTGGCTTTTGCTCGTTTGCCATCGATCAGCGTCCCAGTGCGCCATGCAGGCGTTGGCGCCAGGCGCTGTCGCTCATGATCGAGGCGTTGTCCCACATGCCCGACGCTTGCGGACCGTAGGCGTAGCTCGGCTCGAACATTTGCCACACCAGCACCTGCGGTGGGTTTTTCTTGAAGTCGGCTGATTCCAGGTATTCCAGGAGCATGGTCCAGTGGCCGATGTTGCCCGGCTTCCAGTTCACCGACACCGGGCGGTCGAGGGCATTCGACAGTTTCTGCGGGAAGCCGAAGTACGGCTGCACCATGCTGTGCCCGGTGACATGCACCGGTGCCGGTGCGGCATCCAGCAGGCCGCCGGTGGTGTCCTGGCGGCGCACGACAAAGGTTTCGCGGCCGGTGGCCTTGCGTTGCTCTTCGGTCAGGAAGCGCTCGGCGAGGTCGCCATAGCGACGCTCCTTGAACTCGCTGCCCAGGGCCATGCCGGTGCCGGGATTGCCCTTGAGGTTCGGCACGTCGCGCTTGATCTGCTCGGCAGTGGCCACGGCGGTGGCGTCGGCGGCGGGCTGGGTCCAGTGCTGGTCGGTGCGGTAGAACACGTCCTTGCCCGAGTTCTTCAGTTGGCTCAGTACGGCGGCGTCGTCGAACGTCGAGATACCGGCCTGCTTGAGCTTGCCGAGAATCGTCTGGTAGCGCTGTTTGACTTGCGGGCTCAGGGCTTTGTCGGCCGGCAGCTTGTCTTGATAGAACAGGGTCTTGTCCGGCAGCAGCAGGACCTGCAGTTTCACGCCACGGGCGGCCAGGGCCTGGCGCGCGTCATTGATCAGCGCGGTGTTGGCGTCGATGGCCTTGTTGTCGACCACGGTCAGGCTGCCCCAGCCCGGAAACAGCCAGCCATCGCTGCCGCGAATCACCAGCGCGGAGTCTTCGGCGTGCGCGGTAGCCATCGACAGTGCCAGCGTCATGCCGAGCAAGGGGGCGCCCAGGCGTTTGAGTGGTTGGGTGACCAGGCGTGCAAGTGACATGGCAAAGGTCCTTATGACTAGGGGGCTCAATAGGAAAAAATCAGGTTCATGAACAGCCCTTTGGCCCGTTCCGTAGCACCACCGCCAATTGGGTAGCGGTACTGCATGGACCAGCTCAGGGAGGAGCGTGGAGCGTTGTAGTGGTCTTCGCGGAACCAGTAGCGAACCGCGACGCCGGGGCCGACCCCCATGGACCACGAGGTGGCGTCATTGGTCAGTGACCAGTCCTGGCTGACGTTGCTCAGGTCGATCTGATCGTTTTTACCGAAGTCCAGGCCGGTGGCCTGGTCTTTCTGCCAGATCCAGTCCACGGCCCCGACGATGTGCGGGAACACCACCACGTTGGGGCCCAGCTCGTCGAACCGCAGGCTGCGGCCGACCCGCAGCTCACTGCTGGCGAACACTTGCTGGCGCTTGAGCTGGCCGTCGGTCTTGGCCAGTTGCCGGGTACGACTGCCCTGGTTGTCCACGTCATAGGCGGTGAAGGTTGCGTCGTTGTCTTCCCAGGCATACCCCAGCTGTGCGTAGCCATCCATGGTGAACCAGTTGGATTCATTGGTGCGCAGCTCAGTGCCTTTGTAGAACCCGTAGGTGATGTACGAGAGCCAACCGCCGGCATCGCTGTCCAGTTGATAGCGGGTGAGCATGCCGTTGATTGCCGGACTGTTGGTGGCGTTGGCTTCCTGGATCGCATTCTGGATCGCGCATTGGTCGCCGCGCTTGGACGGGTAGACGGTGCCTTCACGGGTCGCCGAGCCGAGGAAAAACCGGCGCTCCAGGCCAAAGGTGAAACCGGTATCGGCCAGCATGTAGCGCACCCCCAGTGAACCGATGGTGCTCGGGAAGCCGGAGGTGGTACTTGAGCCGTTGGTGCGGTCATTGCTGTCGCGGTTGTCGAGGGTAGTCCTGCCACTGCAGGGGTCGACGAACTGGCTGGACTCGAACTCGCTGCCTTCGTCATACAGGGTGTTGGTCAGCCGCCCGTAGATCTCGAGAATACCGTTCTGGTCATTGAACTGGGTGGGTCGCCAGTACAGCTCGGAGGTGCTGAACAGCGAATCACCTGCGGTACTCAAGCCGGCACCGCTGCTGTTGGTGGTGGGTTGTGCCCCGCGATAGCCGAGCGACACGGTCGCGCCCCATTCACGATCCAGTCCGGCAATGGCGCCACGGGTGTTGTAGCGCTGTTGGTCATCCAGTTCGAGTTGGTTGGCGTCGGCCATGTCGATGGCTTTCTTGAGTTTCTTCACGGCTCCCGGGTTGTCGCCCATGGCCGACTGGGCATAGGCCTCGTTGAGGATCACCGTCGGCGGCGCCTTGCCGGTGGCCCGTGCAGCGCTGAAGTCCTGGAGCGCGAGGTCCGGCTGGCGATTGCGCTGGCGCACGTAGCCGCGCTGCATGAACAGGTCGGCGTCGTTTGGCGAAGCGGCGAGGGCGCGGGTCAGGCGCTGCTCGGCCTCGGCGGCCTGGGCCGCGTTGCCCGAGGCCAGGGACGTGGTCAACAGGCGCTGATAGTCGGGGTTTTCCGGTGCTTGTTCCACGGCCAGGCGCGATTGCTTGATTGCTTCCTGATAGTCCTGCCGGCCATAGGCGGCGTAGGCTTCGGTGGCAGGGCCAGCCGGACCGGTGACCTGGTCGGAGGGCAACAATTCGCACTGGGTGCCATAGGGTGTGTCATGGCACGACTGGGCAGGCGCGGGGTAGAGCGTGGTGGTCAGCTTGGCCGCTGGCTTGTTGTCCTCGGCGAGGATTTCCCGGCGCTTGAGGACGGCTTCGTCGCTGGCGTCCATCGGCCCGAGCAGTTGTTCGGCGCGGGCGGTGTCGCCGGAAGCCAGCGCGCCGTCGATTGCGATCAGGCGCACGTTGCGGCGTTGATCGTCGTCCAGCCAGTCCTGGGCCATGGCCTCGTCGAAGTCGCCACGGGCTGAGTCTTTCTTGCCCTGGAGCTGGCGCAGGTAGGCACGCATCACCAGCATCACGGTGTTTTCGTCGTTCTGTTCCAGGGCCTCAGTGGCCGCCTGCTCGGCGGCGGCGGGCTGTTTATCCTGGAGCAGCGCGGTGACCAGCAACAGGCGCTGGCTGGTGAGGTCCGGCGCGAGGTTCACGGCGTCGCGGGCCAGCCTGGCGGCTTCGGCAGGCTGGTTGGTGATCAGTGCCTGGTAGGCCAGTTGGGTCGGCCGTACGGCCATGCGCCGCTGCAACATGGCGCGGCGGGCCTCGATGTCGCTTTTGTTCGGCGGGTTCAGGGCGATCACCTGGTCGGCGGCGCTCACCGCCTCGGGCCATTTCTCCTGGGCCTCCAGCGCGTCGAGCCAGAGCAGGGCCCACGTGCCCTGGCTAGGGTCAGCGCGGAAGGCTTGCTCGCCATCCCGGGCGGCGGCGGGCATGTCGCCGGCGTTGTAGGCGGCATACCCTTTGGTCGCCAGCGGGAAGCCACGCTGATAGGCCGCCGACGGTCCGCGGCCGGTGGCGGCGGCTGTCTTGGGTTGCAGGTTTTTCACGGTGGCGCGCAGTGCCGGGTCGTCAACGCCGCGTTTGATCGCCGCCTGCGCGGCCTGGCGTGCCTGAGTGATGCGTCCGAGCTTTTGCAGGGTATAGACCTGCAACAGGTTCAGGCGCACCACATCGGGCCGCAGTTTCAGCGCGGCATTCACCTGCTCCAGCGCATCGCGGTAACGGCCGGCCTGGTAACTCTTGTACGCCAGGTCCGCCTGTTGCCAGGCTTCGCCCTCCAGGGGCGCCTCATAGGCGGCGGCCGACACCGGCAGCGGCAGGAGCGTCGAGCTGCAGAGCAAGGCCGCGGTGAGCAGAAGTAAACGCGAAGTAGGGATCATGGCGTCTCTGAGGAGCGTTGTTCAGTGGGACCGGCAGCAACTGGCTGGCCCGTGTCGTTCTGGAATGAGATCGCTTCGCTCAGGGTGGCCTGGTCGAGGTAGCCGTGCTCGAGCAGGATCTGCCCCAGGGGCTTGTGTTCGGCGGCCTGGGCTTGCAGTGCCTTGTTCAGGGATTCCTGGTCGATCGCCCGCCAGGACATCAACAGATCCCCCAGGCGCAGGCGTTGCTGGACCAGTTGATCGGAGGACGGGAAGTCATGCATGGTCTTGTCCCAGACCAACTGCTTGCCGAGGAACAGATGGCCCAGGTACAAGCGCCAGGCCCGCGCGGCGGCCATGGCATTGATGAAGTTGCCGATGATCATCCGCGGTGCCGACAACAGCGCGTGTTCCCAGCCATACAGGCGACCGACGAAGTAGCCGCGCTGGAGTACTCGCAGGCTCAACAGGATGCCGTTGGCCCACATCAACTGCATCAGCCCGCTGTGGGGGCTGAACACCGATGGGTAGTAGGTCGTCCACCAGTCCATCGAGGTCATCACCATGAACAGCAGGTGCTGGGCGAGCAGGATGTAGGCAACAATTGCCACGAAGGAAGTCACCAGGCCTTTGCGGTCGCGATATAGCAGGTACTTGGTCGCCAGCGAACCTTCCCAGCCAACCTGGCTCCAGCCCTGCAGGCCGATCCCCAGGGTCCAGCGGGCCTTCTGCCGATAGGCGGTGCGGAAGGTGTCGGGGAAGTACTCGCGTACGCCGAGTGGCATATGAATCGCGACCATCTTCGCTTCACCGTGGCTGAACCACTTGGCGCGTCTGGCGATGTAGTCGACCGGGAATTTGCCGAAGATCTGCTTCATGCCGCGCCGTGCCAGGCGCGCACCGATGTCGTAGTCCTCGGTGAGGGTGGCGGTGTTAAACGGCTGGTTGTTGGTCTCCGCCGAGAGTTCGAGCAGGGCCTTGCGCGAGAAACAGGTGCCGACGCCTGCTGACGGGACCATTTTCGACATGCTTTCACGCACCACCAGGTCCTTGGTGTGCCACTCGGCGAATTCATCCATGTAGGTACCGGCCACCAGTTCATACCAATCCCGTTCCAGGGACGTGACTGGCAGTTGGATGAAGTCGATGCGCGGCAGCAGGTAGTTGAAGTAGTGCAACTCCAGGTGGTGCAGCACGTCTTCGCTGTCATGCAGGACGACCCCGGCAAACGGCTCGGGCTGGCGCAGGTCCTGGGCGAAGATCGCCTGGATGATCCAGTTCAGGCAGTCGGCCTTGCAGGTCGGGCCATCGTGGGGGACTTCGACGCGGATCAACTGCTTGTAGCGCCGACGCATGCGTTCCACTTCTTCAATGGTGCGTGCGTCGTTGCAGTAGGTGCCGACGAAGATGGAGTAATTCTTGTACTCCAGCGACCCGACCATGTTCTCGAGCATCGGCGCGATCACGTCGTACTCGAGCCAGGCCGGGATCATGATCGCCAGCGGTTGCTCGCGCTTGGAGCGCAGTTGTTCGGCCGTCAGCGCCTTGTAGCGGCGCTTGACCATCAGCGAACGGTACGCCTGGCGTGCCCAGAACCAGACATCGATGAACAGGTCATCAAGGCTGGAGAGCATGATCAGCACGCCCACGATGACCGTCACGATCTCCAGGATGTGGTAGTAGTCCGCAAGCAGATACGGCAGGTAGAGCGAGGACATGAGCTGTTCCCGTGGTCGTTACAAGCCTTGTTTCTTTTTGTGGCGACGCGCCAGAACACCCAGTACCAGCAAACCGAGCAGGGCCGCAGCAAACAGCGGCAGGGCCCACGCCAGGTACTTGCGCCACTGATGGAACGGCGATTCGCCAAGGCCCATCGACTGGACCAGCCCAGGCTCGGAGGTATCGACCCACGTCAGCGGACCGTCCACACCCAGCACTACGGCGTTGCCCTGGTTGAACACGAACGGTGCCCCCGGGGTCAGCACCTGGTCGCCCAAGGCATACCAGACCACCCCGTGCTGGCTGTTCGAGTCGACCACCGACGCCGCGCTCAGCGGTTGCGGACCGGTCAGGTCAAGCAGGCGTTTGTCGTCACCACCGGCACGCAAGCGCTGCAGGTCTTTGACATCGATCAGCGGCTTGGCCCCTTCCAGCGGCACATCCAGTGACAGGAATGGCTTGCTTGGTTTGAACGGCTGGCTGCTGTCGGCCAGGGTCAGTTCGGCATTGACCGGTGATATCGATGCGGCGCTGGCCAGGCGAATGATCTGGCGCAGGTTGGCCGCCGGGGTATCCAGGGCGGTCTTCGGCACGATTACCTGGGCATTGCCTGCCAGCAATGGCAGCAGGCCGACGAAGGTGCCGTCCGGCTCGGCATCGGAGGAGCGCAGGTAGCTGCTCGGCAACACGTTGACCGGATATCCCTGGGGAATTTCGGCGCAGTTCGGCGAGACCGGCTGGCGCTGGAAGCGCACCTGCAGGTTGTTGGTCACCCCCAGGGCATAGCCCGGGACACGGGCGGTCAGGCGCTCGGGTTTGCCGTCGGCCTTCAGTTGCTTGGCACTGAGCAGGACCCCGTTCCACAGCACCGAAGCCACCGGCAGGGTGATCGACGCCCCTGGTGCGGCGGCCACATCCAGAATCAGCTCGCCGGGCATCCGGCCCTGGACGGCCACCGCGCTCAGCGGGAATACGGCGTTCCACTCGCCACGGGTCACCACATCAAACGCGGTGGTCGAGCCACCGAGTGTGCCGACACGCAGTTCACGGTCACTGCCGTCCCCGGTTTCACCGGCTTGGTGAATGGTTGCCTCGGCGGAAACAAGCACGTTGCGCCAGTGCGAATCGAATACTCCAGCGGCCTTGGCCCCGGCGTCGGCGGCCACGCTGATCACGGCTTGATGGCCGAGGCTGGTCAGTTGAATCTGCTGGCTGCCGGGGACTTTCTGGGCGGCGCTGGCATGCCGGCTACGCCATTCTCCCAGGGCCTTGACCGCGTCTTCATCGTTTTGCAATTGATCGCGCAGGGCATCCAGCGCGGTGTTGATCTGGCCGACCAGCGCGGCGTCGGCGATTGCCAGGTCAGCCCGGGTCGCGGGTGCGTCGAGCACCAGCAAGGCGCCGAGTTCGGCGGCGTTGGCCAGGGTGTGGCGGTCTTTGCCCGTCAGCGCAGAGAACGGCGCGACCGTGCTCAAGGCGCCGGGAATGTTCAGTTGGTCGATAGCGACCACGTCGCCCACGGCCGGGAAGGCTTTGACCTGGGCCCGCTTGGCGTTGCGTTCCAGGGCCACGCCCAGGCGCCAGGTGCTGTCGAAACTGGCTTGCTCCAGCTTGCCGGCGGCGATCAGGATCACCGGTTTGCCCGGCAGCGTGCTCCAGGCATCGGCCAGGGTATTCAGGCCACGCATCGAATAGCGATAGGTCAGCGCAGTGTCGGGCGACAGGGTCAGTACATTGCTGCTCTGGCGGGTGGGCTCGCACAGGCGTTGGCCGCTGGGCGAGCTCCAGTCGATGGTGAAATCGACAAAACCGGACTCATGACGCCGGGCTTCGACTGGCAGCAGCCTAGCCAGGTCCCCTGCGCGTTCGGTCACGCTCTGGGTATGCAACGGGCGACCGTCGACCGACAGGCGCAGGGCCGCGGGAGCTTCTTCGCCCTTGATGAAGTTGCCCTGGATGTTGATCGAGGCCGCATCCAGCGCAACGCCTTTGGGCACTGGCAGGTAGAACGACTGGTGGTTGTCGCTTTCCTGCAGCACCACCGGGTTGGTGATGCCCATGTCGGCCAGCGAAACGCTGCGCTGCACCCAGTCGTCCTGGGCCAGTGTGCGCAACGCATCGCTGCCGGGCGATGCCATGGCGAACAGCGGCGCGGCGAAAGGTGCGACGAGTACGACCTGCTTGAGGAGGGTGAGGCACTGCTGGCGATTCGTAGGAGTATTCATGCGTGGTTATCGGCCGCATCTGAAAAGTGAAAGTTCACGACTGTCCTGCGCATTCACGTCCTCGGGGGAGATGGCGTGAGTGCCGGGCAAGCGAAGTACACGGGCTCAGTGGCGGTGCTCAGCTTGGACACAAGCTGGAATACAGATCTGACAAACGGGCCGGCATGAGCTCGAACGTAACTGTCAGTGCAGGAGGGGCAAATGGCCATTGGTTGTCCCTGTGGCAGCTTTGGATCCATCCCCGCATTGGCACCCACACTGTGGAGTGCCGCAACGTCATGTGTCAATATTTTGGTGTAAATTTTATTATTTTGTGCGCCTTTGGTTTGGCGCGCCGTAATTTTGACTATTCAGTTTAGCCGATGGTCGGGCGGATTGCCGGGATGGGTGGATCAAACTCACTGAATTGGCGGCCGGTGAGTGCCGAAATGATCCGTGTTGTGGCGTGTCCGTCACCGTAGGGATTGACGCTGTGAGCCACCCGTTGATAGTGCTCGGCGTCGTCGAGGAAGGTCTGCACGGCGCTGACAATGCGTTCCTTGCGAGTCCCGACCAGTGTCACCGTTCCGGCACTCACCGCTTCCGGGCGCTCGGTGGTGTCGCGCATCACCAGCACCGGTTTGCCGAGGTGCGGGGCCTCTTCCTGAACACCGCCCGAATCGGTGAGGATCAGGTAGGCACGGCGCATGAACCAGACGAAATCCAGGTAATCCAGCGGCTCGATAAGGTGGATGTTGGGCAGGCCGGAAAGGGTCGACATCACGACGTCGCGCACCTGTGGGTTCAAGTGCACCGGGTAGACGATCTGCACATCCTCACGCTTGGCCAGCTCCGCCAGGGCCGAGCAGATCTGGATGAAACCAGCGCCGAAATTCTCGCGGCGGTGACCGGTCACCAACACCAGGCGTTGTGCCGGGTCGACCCAGGCATAACGCGCGGCCAGGCTGGCCTCCATGTCCGGGTTGTGGTCGAGTTTGCGCAGCGTCAGCTCCAGGGCATCGATCACCGTGTTGCCGGTGACATAGATACGGCCTTCGAGGTTTTCCTTGAGCAGGTTGTCGCGCGAGGTCACGGTCGGTGCGAACAGCCATTTGCCCATGACGTCGACCACGCGCCGGTTCATTTCCTCGGGAAACGGCTGGGTCAGGTCGCCGGTGCGCAAGCCAGCCTCGACATGCCCGATCGGGATGCGCCGGTGGAACGCGGCCAGGCTGCAGGCGGTTGCCGTGGAGGTATCGCCGTGCACCAGCACACAGTCGGGCTTGACCTCTTCGAGCAGGGCATCGACCCGGGTCATCAAGCGCGCGAACAGGCCATTGAGGGTTTGTCCTGGGAGCATCACGTCCAGGTCGTGGTGGGTCTTGATATCAAATAACTGCAGCACCTGGTCGAGCATGTGCCGGTGTTGGCCGGTGGTGCAGACAATGCTCTCGATGCCTTCGGTACCGGCCAGGCCATGGACCAATGGGGCCATCTTGATGCCTTCGGGGCGGGTGCCGAACAACGACAGGACTCTCATGTTTTCTCTATCTCCATACAGGGAATGACCCCCGGCATGCCGTCCCTTGGGGTACGCCATGGTCAGGGTCGAAGCAAACGACGCCTGTTGCTGCGCTTGACTGCTACTTCCGTGAGCTGCGCAGCCCTTCTTATGTTGGTGGTCGCCGGACGGTTTTTGTTCCGCAGGCAGCATGAAAGGTTTTTTGGGGCGGGCACGGTGAGTCGGTTCGAGGTCTGATCGGCCAGCGCGGTCGAGTGTATGTCCTGTGCTGGCCTGGAACCGCTCGACAAATATATTTCCAAATGTAACAAGTCTAAATGCTTAATGCTTTGTGCATGATTTTGCTCTTCGAAGGTATTGAAAATCTCCTTCAGTAATATTTTATGATAATGAAATTATCACCCAGTATTTTCTCCTTTTAATTCTCGAAACATTCGCGCCCAATCTTCTTCGCCGTTGTTTTAATGTGGGTATTGACGGCGTGAACTTTTTTCTTTGACGCCAACTTTTTGCTGGTTAGTATCCTTGTAAGCGAACCGTTTTCAGTGTGCTGGGAAGTTCTATCACGACGGTTTTTGCTTACTTCTTGCAGCTTTTCAAAGGCGTGCTGGATACGTTTTACGAAAGGATGCGATTCCCGATGACGGGCAAAAGACAGGGAGCGTCTACGGTGATCAACCCCCTCCGCAAGCGCTGGTTCCTCCGCTTGATGCCCTTGCAGCATGGCGCTGCAACTCCCCTGTGCAAGTCCAACTTCCCACGTGCTGGCCAGGTTAAACACCTGGCACCCAGTGAGCGCTCCGGTGTGGGTTGAGTACTACTTCTGGATTAAAACTTTTACATAACTTTCGCTTATACGAATGCTCAGCCTCTGTTTAAGAAGCTGCGCACGCGTTCGAGTCGATTTTGTTATGGGATTCGACTAGCTGAAATAAAAAACAGGTGTGCGATGAAGAATATTGTAATTGTCGACAAGGCGACGGGGGCGGCGACCGAACAAACGTTCGGTAATGTCGCCCTGAACGGAACCAGTATTGTAAAAGTGCCCATTAGCCCGAGCAGCGTCCAGTCGATGCAGCAGTCGGGCAAGAATCTGGTCATCACCCTGAAGTCCGGTGGCACGGTCACGGTCCATAACTTCTTTGTGGTCGGCAGCGATGGCGAACCCAACCAATTGGTCCTGGAGGACAACGACGGAACCCTGTTCCTGGGGAGCTACTCCTCGCCGTATTCCGGTTTTACCTTTGGCGAAATCGGCACCCTTGAAGACCTGATGGCCGCTACGGCGGCGGGCAGCACCACGCCAGACTGGCTGGCGTGGGGGTTGAGCCTGCTGGGTGTTGGCGGTGCCGCAGCAATATTCTTTGGTGGACATGGGGGCAGCGGTGGCGGTGGCAGTGACGCCGACTCGACGCCTCCAGACGCCCCTACCGGCCTGGCTTTCGACAACACCGGTGCGGTACTCAGTGGTCGCGGCGAACCGGGTTCGACGGTGACAGTCAAGGACGCCAGTGGCCGCGTTATCGGCACGGGCACGGTCGGCGCTGATGGTAACTTCCAGGTCAACCTGGACACCCCGCAAACCAATGGTGAAACAGTCGAGGTCAGCCTCACTGACGCTTCGGGCAACGTCTCTGCTCCCGGCACCATCACCGCGGGCGACACCACGGCCCCCGCCGCACCGAGCGATCTGGCCGTCAGTGCTGATGGCAGTACCGTCAGCGGCAAGGGTGAACCCAACACCACGGTCACCATCAAGGATGCCAATGGCAATGTGATTGGCACCGGCACCGTCGGCGCCGATGGCAACTTCGTCGTCACCCTGACCCCAGCGCAAACCAACGGCGAAACCCTGACGGCCACCTTGACCGATGCGGCGGGCAACGTCTCGCCACCGGCCAGCGTCGACGCCAGCGACACCAGCGCTCCGGCGGCCGCGACTGATCTTGCGGTCAGCACCGACGGCAACACCGTCAGCGGCAAAGGCGAACCCAACACCATCGTCACCATCAAGGATGCCGACGGCAACGTGATCGGCACCGGTACAGTCGGCGCCGACGGCACCTTCGTGGTTACGCTCGACACCCCGAAAAACCACGGTGAAACCCTCACCACGACGCTGACCGATGCCGCCGGCAACGTGTCCGCGCCAGCGGACGTCATCGCCCACACCGTCGTCGTCGAAGAGCGGGACATCACAGCTCCCGATGCCCCGACCGACCTGGCTGTCATGGCCGATGGCACCACCGTCACCGGTAAAGGTGAACCCAACACCAGCGTCACCATCAAGGATGCCGATGGCAACATCATTGGTACCGGAACGGTCGGTCCCGATGGCAATTTCGCAGTTGTGCTGACTACGCCACAAACCAATGGCGAAACCCTGACCGCAACACTCACCGATGGCGCAGGCAACGTCTCGGCCCCGGCGACTGTCGTCGCGGACGACTCCACCGCCCCTGCACCACCGACCGACCTGGTGGTGAGCGCCGATGGCACCACCGTCACCGGTAAAGGCGAGCCAGAAACCACGGTCACCCTCAAGGATGCCGATGGCAACGTCATCGGCACCGGCACCGTTGGCACCGACGGCACCTTCGAAGTCGTGCTCACCACCCCACAAGTCAACGGCGAAACCATCGCGGTAACGCTGACCGACGCTGCAGAAAACGAATCAGGCCCGACCCAAGTAACTGCTCCGGACATCGATGATACGGATGCTGATGCGGACGCTGATGCGGATGCTGATGCCGACGCCGACGCCGACGCCGACGCCGACGCTGATGCGGATGCGGATGCTGATGCTGATGCCGACGCCGACGCCGATGCTGACGCGGATGCGGATGCGGATGCGGATGCGGATGCGGATGCCGATGCTGATGCTGACGCCGACGCCGACGCCGACGCCGACGCCGACGCCGATGCCGATGCCGATGCGGATGCCGACGCCGACGCCGATGCCGATGCCGACGCCGATGCCGACGCCGATGCGGATGCGGATGCGGATGCGGATGCCGATGCTGACGCGGATGCCGATGCCGATGCCGATGCCGATGCCGACGCGGATGCTGACGCCGATGCCGATGCCGATGCCGATGCCGATGCTGACGCGGATGCTGATGCCGATGCCGATGCCGATGCCGATGCTGACGCCGACGCGGATGCCGATGCCGACGCGGATGCTGATGCCGATGCCGATGCCGATGCTGACGCGGATGCGGATGCGGATGCCGAGGCGGATGCTGATGCGGACGCCGATGCCGACGCCGATGCGGATGCGGATGCGGATGCCGACGCCGACGCCGACGCGGACGCCGATGCCGATGCCGATGCCGATGCGGATGCTGATGCCGATGCTGATGCTGATGCTGATGCCGATGCCGACGCTGATGCCGATGCCGATGCCGATGCCGATGCCGACGCCGATGCCGATGCCGATGCCGATGCCGATGCCGATGCTGATGCTGATGCTGATGCTGATGCTGATGCTGATGCCGATGCTGATGCTGATGCTGATGCGGATGCTGATGCTGATGCTGATGCTGATGCGGATGCTGATGCTGATGCCGATGCCGATGCTGATGCTGATGCTGATGCTGATGCTGATGCTGATGCCGACGCGGATGCGGATGCTGATGCGGACGCCGATGCCGATGCCGATGCCGAAGCCGATGCCGATGCGGACGCGGATGCCGATGCCGACGCCGACGCCGATGCCGATGCGGATGCCGATGCCGATGCCGATGCTGATGCCGATGCGGATGCTGACGCTGATGCCGATGCCGATGCCGATGCGGACGCTGATGCTGACGCCGATGCGGATGCGGATGCGGATGCGGATGCCGATGCTGACGCGGATGCCGATGCCGATGCCGATGCCGATGCCGATGCTGATGCGGATGCCGACGCCGACGCCGATGCTGACGCCGATGCCGATGCCGATGCCGATGCTGATGCTGATGCTGATGCTGATGCCGATGCTGATGCTGATGCGGATGCCGATGCGGATGCCGATGCTGATGCGGATGCCGATGCCGATGCCGATGCGGATGCCGATGCTGACGCCGATGCCGACGCCGACGCGGATGCCGATGCCGACGCCGACGCCGACGCTGATGCCGATGCCGATGCCGATGCCGACGCGGACGCCGACGCCGATGCTGATGCCGACGCTGATGCCGATGCCGATGCCGATGCCGACGCCGATGCGGATGCTGATGCCGATGCCGATGCCGATGCTGATGCTGATGCCGATGCCGATGCTGATGCTGATGCCGATGCTGATGCGGATGCGGATGCCGATGCGGATGCGGATGCGGATGCGGATGCGGATGCGGATGCGGATGCCGAAGCGGATGCGGATGCCGATGCCGAAGCCGATGCCGACGCCGAAGCCGACGCCGACGCCGATGCCGATGCCGATGCTGATGCTGATGC
>NZ_FYEC01000065.1:0-1215 GCF_900187635.1 Pseudomonas sp. Irchel 3H3
TCATGAACAAAGTAGCTATCGCCGCCATCGACCTGGGTAAAAACTCCTTTCATCTTCACGCCCAAGATGAACGAGGTCATGAGCTTTACCGCAAAAAATTCACTCGCGTAGCACTTGTCCAACATTTGGCCAATCTCGAGCCCTGCACGGTTGTGATGGAGGCCTGTGGCGGCGCTCACTTCATGGCGCAGCAGGCTGCAAAGTTTGGACACACGGCAAAGCTGATTGCGCCGCACCTTGTGCGCCCTTATGTCAAAAGCAACAAAAACGACTTCGCCGATGCCGAGGCGATTTGCGAGGCGGCAACCCGTCCATCGATGCGTTTTGTTCCTGCCAAAACACAGGCTCAACAGGCGCTGGCCATGCTCAATTCAACGCGTGATTCGTTCATCAAAGACCGTACCGCGACCGTCAATCGGATTCACGCTGCACTTCTGGAAGTCGGGATCAGCTTGGCCCCGGGGTTCAAGTCGATCAACGAACTCACGGCGCTGCTTGAGGCGAGTTCACTTCCCGACCCGATCAAAAAGCTGCTGATACGGATGCATGACCACTTTGATTACTTGCACGAACAGATCAAATCCTTGGACAAAGAACTGGAATGCCAAGCCGCTGAAGATGATCTGGCTGCTCGTTTGATGACAATTCCGTGCGTCGGCCCGATCACCTCCAGCGCCTTGGCTGCCGAGTTGGGTGATGGCAAGCAGTTCAAATGTGGCCGAGGCTATTCAGCCTCGATCGGCCTGGTCCCCAAACAGCATTCAACGGGCGGGAAAACTGTACTTTTAGGTATCAGCAAACGTGGAGACAGAAACCAGAGACGGCTGCTGATCCAGTGCGCCCGGGTTTACTTGATGCATCTGGATCGACAGAAAGGCGTGCTGGCGGAGTGGGTCCGCCATTTGATAGCGACCCACCATCACTCCAACCACGTGGTCTGCGCGCTAGCCAACAAGTTGGCGAGGATCGCTTGGGCAATTGCGGCACACCACACTGTATTCGATGCGGGGCCAAGCGCGATGAACGCCTGACCCCGCTGTCACCCGAGCACCAACCCACCTGGTTTTGCGATGCTGGATAACTGATGACGTGAACGGCCAACCGGCCTGACGACAACCCTGGGCTCCCACACGGCTGAAAGGCCGTTTCACTAATCAGGATCGTTGGGCATCGATTCTCATCGAGGCGCGGGGTAGCAGCCCCACTCAGACGCCG
>NZ_FYEC01000029.1:0-69439 GCF_900187635.1 Pseudomonas sp. Irchel 3H3
TTCAACCACTTGCGCTTCCGATCACTCGGTAGCGGGAGGCGAATTCTACAGCGTTACACGCTGCTGTCAACACCTCTTTTTCAACTCCTTTCGCGCTTCGATGAACTGAAGCAACCTGCTGCCGAAAGCTGCGTAACTCATTGTTTACCAAGGAGTTTTCCGTTTCGACTGCGCCGGAAGTGGGGCGAATTATAGACCGTTACAATTCGCCGTCAAGCCCTTATTTCAGCATTACTCGGATTTAAGCGTAATACGCGCAAATGCTTTCTTGCCGGCCTGGCAAACATGGGTCGCGCCCAGTACGTATATAAAGGTGCGATCAACCACTTCACCATCAATGCGCACACCGCCCGAACCGAGCAGGTCACGAGCAACTGCCGAGTTCTTTACCAGCCCTGCCTTATTAAGGACGGCTGCGATCGGCATATCCTCAGTGGCTGTCAGTTCGATTTCCGGCAAGTCGTCTGGCAGCTCGCCTTCTTTCATGCGATTACCCGCAGCACGGTGAGCATTGGCCGCAGCCTCTTCGCCGTGGAAACGCGCAACGATCTCTTCCGCCAGCTTGATCTTGATATCCCGCGGATTGGCACCTGCCTCGACATCAGCGCGCAATGCATCGATCTCTGCCATGGAGCGGAAACTGAGCAGCTCGAAGTAACGCCACATCAACGCATCCGGAATCGAGACCAGCTTGCCGTACATGACGCCCGGCGCTTCCTGGATCCCGACGTAGTTGCCCAGGGACTTGGACATCTTCTTCACGCCATCCAGCCCCTCAAGCAACGGCATGGTCAGAATGCACTGGGCTTCCTGACCATAGCCGCGCTGCAGCTCACGCCCCATCAACAGGTTGAACTTCTGGTCGGTACCGCCCAGCTCGACGTCGGCGCGCAAAGCCACCGAGTCGTAACCCTGGACCAACGGATAGAGGAACTCGTGAATCGCGATAGGCTGGTTGGTCGAGTAGCGCTTGTCGAAGTCATCGCGCTCGAGCATCCGCGCCACGGTGTACTGCGAAGTCAGGCGAATGAAGTCCGCCGGCCCCATCTGATCCATCCAGGTGGAGTTGAACGCCACTTCGGTCTTGGCTGGATCAAGGATCTTGAACACCTGAGTCTTGTAGGTCTCGGCATTCTCGAGGACCTGCTCGCGGGTCAGGGGCGGACGGGTTGCGCTCTTGCCGCTCGGATCACCGATCATCCCGGTGAAGTCACCAATCAGGAAGATCACCTGGTGACCCAGATCCTGGAACTGGCGCAGCTTATTAATAAGCACCGTGTGGCCCAGGTGCAAATCCGGCGCAGTCGGGTCGAAGCCAGCCTTAATACGCAGCGGCTGGCCACGCTTGAGCTTCTCGATCAGCTCGGACTCGACCAACAGTTCTTCCGCACCACGTTTGATCAGCGCTAGCTGCTCTTCAACCGACTTCATAACCAACCTGCAAGGCTCAGATTCAAAGGGACCCAACCATACAAGATCGCGCACCAAATACAAGTTTTGCCCGGCGCACGGCCAGCAATCCACGAACAGAGCACTCGCGACTTGCTTAAGAGATGATTTGGTTATATTTTATACAGTTATTTCATCTTCATCATGTCATTCATCTTTTCCAATTCATCTTTTCCAAAGTCAAATTACCTATGACCACAGAACCGTCTAAAGCGCCGCCGCTTTATCCGAAGACCCACCTGCTCGCTGCGAGCGGCATTGCCGCCTTGCTCAGCCTGGCGCTCCTGGTGTTTCCATCCAGTGACGTCGAAGCCAAAAAGACCACTCTGAGCCTTGAGCTGGAAAGCCCCCTAGAACAACTGACACAAGATCAAGACGCTGCCGACGCCGCTCAAGCCACAATTGAACCCGTAGAACCGCCCTTCGCCCAGATCGAAAACAGCACCGAAGACACCCCGCAAACCGCTGAAGCGGCCCCTGCACCGGTGGTCGAAGAGAAAAAGGCACCAAGCCACCGCGAAGTAATTGTCGCCAAGGGCGACACGCTGTCCACGCTGTTCGAGAAGGTTGGACTGCCCTCCACTTCCGTCAACGAGATCCTGGCCAGCGACAAGCAAGCCAAGCTCTTCACCCAGCTCAAGCGCGGCCAGAAACTCGAGTTCGAACTGGGTCCAGACGGCCAGTTGACGACGCTGCACAGCAAGATCAGCGACCTCGATAGCATCAGCCTGACCAAGAATGCCAAAGGCTATGCGTTCAATCGCACTACGGCCAAGCCGACCGTACGTACCGCTTATGTCCACGGCGTGATCAACAGCTCGCTGTCCCAGTCGGCAGCGCGTGCCGGCCTGTCCCACAGCCTGACCATGGACATGGCCAGCGTGTTTGGCTACGACGTCGACTTTGCCCAGGACATTCGCCAGGGTGACGAGTTCGACGTGATCTACGAACAGAAAGTGGTCAACGGCAAGGCTGTCGGCAATGGCCCGATCTTGTCCGCCCGCTTCACCAACCGCGGCAAGACCTACACCGCCGTGCGCTACACCAACAAACAAGGCAGCAGCAGCTACTACACCGCCGATGGCAACAGCATGCGCAAGGCGTTCATCCGTACACCGGTGGACTTCGCCCGTATTAGCTCGCGTTTCTCCATGGGCCGCAAGCATCCAATTCTGAACAAAATTCGCGCCCACAAAGGCGTCGACTACGCCGCACCGCGCGGTACGCCGATCAAGGCTGCCGGCGACGGCAAGGTCCTGCTGGCGGGCCGCCGCGGTGGCTACGGCAACACCGTGATCATTCAGCATGGCAATTCCTACCGCACCCTGTACGGCCACATGCAAGGCTTTGCCAAAGGCGTGAAGACCGGCGGCAGCGTCAAGCAGGGCCAGGTGATCGGCTACATCGGCACCACCGGCCTGTCGACCGGGCCGCACCTGCACTATGAGTTCCAGGTCAACGGCGTTCACGTCGACCCTCTGGGCCAGAAGCTGCCGATGGCCGACCCGATCGCCAAGGCCGAACGTGCGCGCTTCCTGCAGCAGAGCCAGCCACTGATGGCGCGCATGGAGCAAGAAAAATCCACCCTGCTCGCTTCGAGCAAACGCTAAGCCATGGCGCTCTATATCGGCCTGATGTCCGGGACCAGCCTGGATGGCCTGGACATTGCGCTGATCGAGTACGAGGGGGCGATCAAGCTGATCGCCACCCACTACATCCCCATGCCTGACTCCCTGCGCACCGAGCTGCTTGGCTTGTGCGCCAGCGGGCCGGACGAGATCGCCCGATCAGCGCTTGCCCAGCACAACTGGGTCACCCTGGCGGCCGAAGGCATCAACGCCCTGCTAGCCACGCAACAGCTCCAAGCCGCCGACATCCGTGCGATCGGCAGCCACGGCCAGACCATTCGCCACGAACCCGCACGCGGGTTCACCGTGCAAATCGGCAACCCGGCCCTGCTAACCGAGCTGACTGGAATCAGCGTCGTCAGCGATTTCCGCAGCCGTGATGTCGCAGCCGGCGGCCAAGGTGCACCGTTGGTACCGGCCTTCCATGAAGCCCTGTTCGGCCAGCATCACGGTAATCGTGCCGTGTTGAACGTGGGCGGCTTCAGCAATCTGAGCCTGATTGAGACAGGCAAGCCGGTCTCGGGATTCGACTGTGGCCCCGGCAACGTCCTGCTGGATGCCTGGATTCATCAGCAACGCGGGGAAACCTTTGACCGCGACGGCGCTTGGGCGGCCAGTGGCCGTGTCGAGCCGGCCTTGCTGAACGCCTTGCTCAGCGACCCCTTCTTCCTGACCAAGGGTCCGAAAAGCACCGGCCGGGAAGTGTTCAACCTGCCCTGGCTGACCCAGCACCTGGCCCGCCTGCCGGGATTCGCCGCCCAAGACGTACAGGCCACGCTGCTTGAGCTGACTGCCCTGACCATTGTTGAATCACTGCAAGCCGCGCAACTCGACACCCAGACCCTGCTGGTGTGCGGTGGCGGTGCCCACAACGCAACACTGATGGCCCGCCTTGCCAGCCTGCTACCCAACGCAGGTGTCGACAGCACCGCAGCGTACGGCGTCGATCCGGACTGGGTCGAAGCCATGGCTTTTGCCTGGCTGGCCCATTGCTGCCTCGAAGGCATCCCGGCCAATCGCCCGAGCGTCACTGGCGCCCGCGGCCTGCGAGTCCTTGGCGCCATCTACCCCGCCTGAACCCCAGACAGCAAAACGCCGCAAAAGCCTTGGGCCCTGCGGCGTTGAGTACAGCGGATACTACGTATAGCGATCAGATCGAGAACGAGGAGCCACAACCGCAGGTGGTTGTCGCATTCGGGTTCTTGATCACAAACCGTGAACCTTCCAGACCTTCCTGATAATCCACCTCGGCACCGGCCAGGTACTGGTAGCTCATCGGGTCGACCACCAGGCTGACGCCTTCGCGCTCGACGATGGTGTCGTCATCGGCCACTTCTTCATCGAAGGTAAAGCCGTATTGAAACCCCGAACAACCGCCGCCCGTAACAAATACGCGCAGCTTCAAGCGATCATTACCCTCTTCATCGACCAGGCTCTTCACCTTGTGCGCGGCACCGTGGGTGAATTGCAAAGCCGTGGGGGTGAAGGATTCGACGCTCATGCTGACTATCTCCCGGCGTTACGCCGCCATAATGCGTGATGACGGGCATTATCCGCTTCTCCCAGAAAATCGGTCAACTATTGTTATGGTATAGCAATCAACCTAGCCGTTTCCCAGACAGCAAAAAGGCCCGTTTGACGGGCCTTTTTGTTCGACGCTGCGACGCTTAAGGCAGCATGCCCGCGTGGGACAGCCCCAGGCGTTCGTCCAGGCCAAACAGGATGTTGAGGTTCTGTACCGCCTGGCCCGAGGCGCCTTTGACCAAGTTGTCGATCACCGACAACACCACCACCAGGTCGCCATCCTGCGGGCGGTGCACCGCGATCCGGCAAACATTGGCACCGCGTACGCTGCGAGTTTCCGGGTGGCTGCCAGCCGGCATGACATCGACGAACGGTTCGTTGGCATAGCGCTTCTCGAACAATGCCTGCAGGTCCACGGAGCGATCGACCACTGTAGCGTACAGCGTGGAGTGAATGCCGCGAATCATCGGGGTCAGGTGCGGCACGAAAGTCAGGCCAACGTCCTGGCCAGCGGCGCGGCGCAGGCCCTGGCGAATTTCTGGCAGGTGCCGGTGGCCTTTGACTGCGTAGGCCTTCATGCTTTCCGACGTTTCCGAGTACAGCGAACCAACAGCGGCGCCGCGACCCGCACCACTGACCCCGGACTTGCAGTCGGCGATCAGGCGCGAAGTGTCGGCCAGACCCGCTTCCAGCAATGGCAGGAAGCCCAGTTGAGTGGCCGTTGGGTAGCAACCCGGCACAGCGATCAGGCGAGCCTGCTTGATCTGCTCGCGATTAACTTCCGGCAGGCCATAAACCGCCTCCTCCAGCAGTTCCGGTGCACCGTGCGGCTGGTTGTACCACTTGGCCCACTCATCCGCGTCCTGCAGACGGAAGTCGGCAGACAGGTCAATGACCTTGGTCCCGGCCGCGAGCAGCTCGCCAGCCAAGGCGTGGGCTACGCCATGAGGGGTGGCGAAGAACACTACATCGCAGGCACCCAGGGTCTTGATGTCCGGAACGCTGAACGCCAGGCCATCGTAGTGGCCACGCAGGTTCGGGTACATGTCTGCCACGGCCAGACCGGCCTCGGATCGGGAAGTGATTACCACCACTTCTGCTTGCGGATGCTGCGCCAACAGACGCAGCAATTCGACACCGGTGTAACCCGTGCCGCCGACGATACCGACCTTGACCATAAACCTGCCCTCAACGAACCCACTGGAAAGCCGTCGATAATAGGGGCCGCGCGCCCCTGCGACAACCGTCAAGGTGACGTGCGGGCGCTCAAGCCTCTACTATTCGGGCTACCGTGAACCTGGGAATAACTAAAAATGCTTTATCTGTGGCTAAAAGCTTTTCATATCATCAGCGTCGTGTGCTGGTTTGCCGGCCTGTTTTACCTGCCGCGCCTGTTCGTCTACCACGCTCAAAGCGAAGACAGCATCAGCAAGGAGCGCTTCAGTCTCATGGAGCGCAAGCTGTACCGGGGCATCATGGGCCCGGCAATGATCGCCACGTTGATCTTTGGCGGCTGGCTGATCAGCCTCAACCCCAGCGCCTACTTCACCCAGGGCGGCTGGATGCACGCGAAGCTGACCCTGGTGGTGCTGCTGATTGGCTACCACCACATGTGCGGCGCCCAGGTGAAGCGTTTTGCCCGTGGCGAAAACACCCGCAGCCATGTCTTTTATCGCTGGTTCAACGAAGTGCCGGTTCTGATATTGCTGGCTATTGTAATTTTGGTCGTCGTACGGCCGTTCTAATCCTACTGAACGCTTTCCATCGGGGTACTTCCAATGTCGCTGCCCGCTTTGCTTGAACAACACCTGCGCCTGCCCGTAGTGGCGGCGCCGATGTTCCTGATCTCCAATCCACAGCTGGTGCTGGCGTGCTGCCGCAATGGCGTGGTCGGCAGCTTTCCGGCCCTGAACCAGCGCGAAAGCAGCGGCTTCAAGGCCTGGCTGGAGGAAATCGAAGCGGGTCTGGCGCTGCTGCAGAACCCCGCGCCCTATGCCGTGAACCTGATTGTGCACAACAGCAATCCACGGCTGCAGGCCGACCTCGCGATCTGCATCGAGCATAAAGTGCCGATCGTGATCACCAGCCTGGGTGCAGTGAAAGAAGTGGTGGATGCGGTGCACAGCTACGGCGGCCTGGTGTTCCACGACGTGACAACCCGTCGGCACGCCGAGAAAGCCGCCGAAGCCGGGGTCGATGGTTTGATCGCGGTTGCCGCCGGTGCCGGTGGTCACGCCGGCACGTGGAGCCCCTTCTCGCTGATTGCCGAGATCCGGCAGTTCTTCGACAAGACCCTGTTACTGGCCGGCTGCCTGAACCACGGCCATGAAATTCTCGCCGCGCAACTGCTCGGCGCGGACCTGGCCTACTTCGGCACACGGTTTATCGGTACCACTGAAAGCCATGCACCTGAGGCTTACAAAGAGATGCTGCTGACTTCCAGAGCAGCCGACATCGTTCATACGCCAGCGGTCTCGGGCGTACCGGCAAGTTTCATGCGCCAAAGCCTGCTCAACGCCGGTTTTGATCTCGACGCGCTGCAAGGCAAAGGCGAAATCAACTTCGGCGCCAAGCTCAAGCCCATCAGCGATGAAGCCAAAGCGTGGAAAACCGTGTGGTCAGCCGGTCAGGGCGTCGGTGAAATCGACGACCTGCCCAGCGTTGACGAACTGGTCGCGCGGCTGGATGCCGAGTACCGCAAAGCGCAGGAACTGGCAGCTCAACTGCCCAAACGCTGGCCACGTTAAGCCACCTACCTTGGGTCAGCCGGGTACGGCTGGCCCCGGTAACGCGCACACCCCGATCAATCGCGACAAGGAAGTACTGGCATGAGCGAAAACCGTTTCAAGATTGTCTTCGACGGCGCCCTGCTGCCAGGGGTCGAGATCACCACGGCGAAACTCAATCTCGCCGAACTGTTCAAATGTGACGTCAGCGCCATCGAGCGGCTATTTCGTGGCGAACCCGTCGCCCTCAAGCACAACCTTTCCCAGGCCGATGCGCAGACCTATCTCACAGCCCTGGCAAAGACCGGCGTTGATGCGCGGATCGAGGCCGAGCCTTCGATCGAGCTCAACCTGAGCGAAGTCAAACCCATCACGGCCCCACTGCCGGAGGCCAACACCTCTCCCTACGCTCCGCCCCACGCGCCAGTGGGTGAGGTCAACACCACGTTTTCCGAACTCAAGGTCTTCAGTGTCCAGGGACGTATCGGTCGCTTGCGGTATCTGGCCTGGTCGCTGGCTGCGCTGCTGATCATGGGCGGGGCCGCCGGCACATTGGGATTGGGCCTGTTGGCGGGCGATAACATGGTATTGGCGGCAATTGTTTGTGTCGTCGGCCTGCTTGCCTACTTCTATGTGAATATCACCATCAGCGTGCAGCGCCTGCATGACCTGGGATGGTCTGGCTGGCTGTGGTTCCTGAACCTGGTGCCCATTGTCGGCGGCCTCTTTCCCATCGCACTGGCGGTCATCCCGGGCAACCCCGGCGCCAACCGCTACGGCGCACCGCAACCGCCCAACAGCACGGCGGTGAAAGTATTGGCCGGGCTTTGGCTGGTGGTGATTGCCGTGGTGTTTGTCGGCGCATTGGCTGGCGGCCTCAGCGCCGTCACTGAAGAATACGAAAGCACCATGAGCAGCAGCTATGAGATCGACGAGTCGGCTGAAAACGTTGAGGCAGACGATGCGGCGCAACCTGCCCAGCCCCCTGTAGACTATGGACAAGAATAAACGCGCTGGCGACCTGTGAGCTCTCTGTCCACAGGCCTCGAGCCGTTGCGATGGAGAACTGCATGACCCGTTACGCTCTGATCTCTGGTGCTTCCAGCGGCATCGGCCTGGCTATGGCCGAAGCCCTGGCGCGCCGCGGCCGCAGCCTGATTCTGGTGGCTCGCCAACGTGATCAGCTGGAAAGCATCGCCATCGAATTGACCCAGCGCTTTGGCGTCGAGGTGCTGTTTCGCGCCTGCGACCTGGGTGAACCGCTGCGCTTGTCCGGCTTTCTGCTGGAGCTCGAAGAAGGCGAACGGCAGATCGACCTGCTGGTCAATTGCGCCGGCATCGGCACCTGCGGGCCATTCCTGGCCCAGGACTGGATGACTGAGCAAGACCTGATTGAAGTCAACATCCTCGCCCTCACACGCCTGTGCCATGCCATTGGCAACAGCATGGCCCTGCAGGGTGGCGGACAGATTCTCAACGTAGCGTCCGTGGCGGCCTTCAATCCAGGCCCGTGGATGAGCACCTACTACGCCAGCAAGGCCTACGTGCTGCACTTTTCCGAAGGCCTGCGGGTGGAGCTGAAAAAGTGTGCGGTCAAGGTTTCGGTGCTGTGCCCCGGCCCAACCCGGACCGCCTTCTTTCGCACCGCACAGCTGGACGACAGCAAACTGAACGCCAGCAAGCTGCTGATGAGCCCCGAGGAAGTGGCGTTGTACACCGTGCGGGCACTGGATAAGAACCGTGCAATCATCATCCCTGGACGGCGCAATCGCTGGTTCGCCTTCCTGCCGCGCCTGGGCTCGCGCTGGTTGACCCGGACCATCGTCGGCATGGTCAACAAGGCCTATTGCCCGCGCTGAGCACCCACGCAATAAAAGGTCGGGCGCCGCAGTGGCCCCTTCAGTACACTCAGTGCGGCCCATCAACATGGAGAAACAGCTGTGGATACTCTGTTCACCAAGATCATCAACAGAGAAATACCTGCCAAGATTATTTACGAGGATGACCAGGTCCTGGCCTTCCACGACATTGCCCCGCAGGCCCCCGTGCACTTCCTGGTCATCCCGAAGAAGCCGGTGCGCACCCTCAACGACCTCACCGAGGACGACAAGGCGCTGGCCGGGCATATTCTGTTCACCGCCCAACGCCTGGCGCTGGAACTGGGCTGCGAAGAAGGCTTTCGCGTGGTGATGAACTGCAATGAACTGGGTGGGCAGACCGTCTACCACATTCATATGCACGTCCTGGGTCAACGCCAGATGCACTGGCCACCGGGCTGATCCCACCCTGTTGCTCCGGGTTGTGTCGCCGATCGTCATGACCTAGGGCAAACCTTCCCCCGCCGATTGCGGTAAACTGGCCGCCGAGATTCTTCCCGGAGGTCAGCATGACTACCCAACGTCACTACTCGCCCATTGACCGTCTTCTGTTGCAAGCCGATACCGCGATGCGCACCTTGCTGCCCTTCAGTGGCCAGCCTTATCGCCCGTCGCCGGCCATCCTGCAGCCAGAGAGCAAAATGAGCGACGAGGACACCCGGCACGTCGCCGGCCTGATGCGCATCAACCATACCGGTGAAGTCTGTGCCCAGGCGCTGTATCAAGGCCAGGCCCTGACCGCCAAGCTGCCGCAGGTGCGGGCGGCGATGGAGCATGCGGCCGAGGAAGAGATCGATCACCTGGTCTGGTGCGAGCAACGCATCCGCCAACTGGGCAGCCATACCAGCATCCTCAACCCATTGTTCTACGGCATGTCGTTCGGCATCGGTGCAGTGGCCGGGCTGATCAGCGACAAAGTCAGCCTGGGCTTCGTGGCAGCGACCGAAGATCAGGTCTGCAAGCACCTGAACGAACACCTGGAGCAACTGCCGGCCGAGGACGAAAAGTCGCGAGCCATTCTTGAGCAGATGCGCATCGACGAAGAACAGCACGCTGAAAGTGCGCTGGATGCCGGTGGTTTCCGCTTCCCGGCGCCGGTGAAGTTCGGCATGAGCCTGTTGGCCAAGGTGATGACCAAAAGCACCTACCGCATTTGACGCACCTCGACACCGAGACCAAAAAAGGGCGCTGATATCAGCGCCCTTTTTTGTGCTCGCAGCCACCGCATCAAAAAGGACTGGCCCTCTTCGCGATAACGAACCCGACTCAACCCAGCTCGATGATTTCGTAGTCGTGGGTAATGGCCACGCCTGCGGCCCCCAGCATGATCGATGCCGAGCAGTACTTCTCTGCCGACAACTCGATGGCGCGCTTGACCTGGGCTTCCTTGAGCGCTCGGCCCTTGACTACAAAATGCATGTGAATCTTGGTGAACACCTTGGGATCTTCAGTCGCACGCTCGGCTTCAAGGAAGGCTTCGCAGCTTTCCACCGCCTGGCGCGACTTCTTGAGGATGCTGACTACGTCGAAATTGCTGCAACCGCCCACACCGAGCAGGAGCATTTCCATCGGCCGAACCCCCAGGTTGCGACCACCGGCCTCGGGCGGACCGTCCATGACCACGACGTGACCACTGCCGGATTCACCGAGGAACATGGCTTCGCCAGCCCATTGGATGCGTGCCTTCATCGCCAAGTCTCCACTGTAAAAAAAGGGTCGCCAGCTTAGCACAGGGCTTGGGATAGACAGCGTGCCACTGCAGTGCAAGCCGGCGGCCGCGCGCATTGATAATTTCTCTAATGACACCAGAATGTGTCTGTTAAGCTGGCGCCAATTCACTGGCGCAACACCCGTCCTAGAGCACACGCTCTGCAGCGCCTCATAAAAACAACCACGTCACACCGTGCAGTCTTTTCGGGATTCAACCATGGTTGCTATTGCCCCAACCCCCAAGATCAAGAACCTCGACAAGCTACTGATGCATTGCCAGCGCCGTCGCTACCAGGCCAAGAGCAATATCATTTGTGCAGGTGACCGTTCCGACACACTGTTTTTCATTATCAAGGGTTCAGTCACCATCCTGATCGAGGATGACGACGGCCGGGAAATGATCATCGCCTACCTCAACAACGGGGACTTTTTTGGCGAGCTGGGTTTGTTTGAACAAGCAGGCCAGGAGCAGGAACGCAGTGCCTGGGTACGCGCCAAGGTCGAGTGCGAAGTGGCCGAGATCAGCTACAGCAAATTCCGCGAACTGTCCCAGCACGACCCGGACATCCTCTACGTGCTCAGCGGGCAGATTGCCCAGCGCCTGCGTAACACCACACGCAAGGTCGGCGACCTGGCCTTCTTCGACGTCACCGGTCGGGTTGCGCGCTGCTTGCTGGAGCTGTGCAAACAACCCGACGCCATGACCCACCCCGACGGCATGCAGATCAAAGTCACCCGTCAGGAAATCGGCCGGATCGTCGGCTGCTCGCGGGAAATGGTCGGGCGCGTGCTCAAGGACCTGGAAGAGCGCAACCTGGTGAACGTCAAGGGCAAGACTATGGTGGTGTTCGGCACCCGCTAAGGCGCCAGCACCTGGGCCAGCATCTGCCGATACAGCGTGTCCAGGCGCTCAATCGCCTGGGGCGCGGCGAATCGTTCGTGCAGGGCGATATGGCTTGCCGCACGCACCCGCTGCTCAAGGCCGCACACCTGGTTAAAACGGTTGACCGCCTGCACCATCGATTCGCGTTCATCGTCCAGCAACAATGCGCCATGCACCAGCCCTACCGGCCGCTGCCCACCTTTGCTCTGGCGCCAGCGTTGCGCGGTGCCAACCATCTTGCGACCGTCGAGATTGACGTTGAAGCGTCCATCACAGAACGCGCCCTCCACTTCCCCCAAAGACGCCTCGCCCCCCAGCTCTGTCAGCAACATGCAAATCGGATCGCACAGGCGCCGATAGGCGGTTTCGATACGTCCGTGATCACCTTCGCTGCGTGGCGGCGCGTAGACCAGCGCAATGTTGATGGTGGCCGCCGACTGCGGCACCGGCTCGCCCCCGGTTTCGCGCAGTAACACCGGCCAGCCATTCTCCGCCGACGCTACACAGGCAGCGTCGAACCCCGGCAAACGACTCAAGCGCCGGGGCATGACCAGCGCACGATCGCTCGGTTGCCAGAACAACAGAGCGAAATCCTGGTCACCAGCACACACCGTCGCCAGCAAATCCTGCTCAGCTTGCAGGCCCGCTTCGACGGTCAAGGCAATGGGTTGGGTCATGGCAGGCAAATCCTTGGCTGTGGATACAAAAAAGCCGGCATCGCCGGCTTCTTGATTAAATCAGGTTCAGTCGAGTGTAGAACCGCTGACCGGTACACCGCGCTCCGGGAAGAACAGGCGTTGCAGCTCCGCCCCCGGGCTCTCGGCGCGCATGAAGGCTTCGCCCACCAGGAACGAATAGACCTCACTGATTTCCATCAGCTCGACATCCGCACGGTTGAGAATGCCACTTTCAGTGATCACCAGGCGATCGCGAGGGATGCGCGGCAATAGATCGAGGGTGGTTTCCAGATTCACTTCAAACGTATGCAGGTTGCGGTTGTTAACCCCGACCAGCGGTGTGTCGAGGGTTTTTAATGCCCGCTCCAACTCGTCACCGTCGTGAACTTCCACCAGTACGTCGAGGCCAACGCCTTTGGCAACGGCAGCCAGCTCAGCCATCTTGACGTCGTCCAGCGCGGAGACGATCAGCAACACACAATCGGCGCCCAGTGCACGGGCTTCAACGATCTGGTACGGATCGATCATGAAGTCCTTGCGAATCACCGGCAGGTTGCAGGCCGCACGAGCCTGCTGCAGATAGCTGTCCGCACCCTGGAAGAAGTCGACATCGGTCAGCACCGAAAGACAGGTTGCCCCGCCCTTCTCGTAGCTGACTGCGATTTCGGCGGGGACGAAGTGCTCGCGGATCACCCCTTTGCTTGGCGACGCTTTCTTGATTTCGGCAATGACCGCCGGTTGCTTGAGCTTGGCCTGGGTGATCAACGCCTGGGCGAAGCCACGAGGGGCGTTCGCCACTTTTGCCATGGCTTCCAGTTCGGCCAGTGTCACGCGAGCGCTACGCTCGGCCACCTCCTCAACTTTGCGGGCGAGAATCTTCTCGAGCACCGTCGGTACACTCATGCCTCATTCTCCACTTTGAATACTGCAGTAAATGCACCCAACTCTTCGAGCTTTTCTCGCGCAAGGCCGGTGTGCAGCGCGTCATGAGCCAGGGCAACCCCCTCTTTCAGACTGCTCGCATGATCAGCGGCGTACAGCGCAGCACCAGCGTTGAGCACAATCATTTCGGCCGCTTTCTGGCCGTTCTCGGTTTTACGGCGACCCAGTGCATCGCGAATCAGTTCCAGCGAAGCGGCCGGGCTGTCCACAGCCAGACCGTGCAAGCTCTGGCTCTTCATGCCCAGGTCTTCAGGTTCGACCCAATACTCAGTGACCTGGTCATTCTTCAATTCGGCGACAAACGTCGGCGCCGCCAGACTGAACTCATCCAGGCCATCCTTGGAATGCACCACCAGCACGTGTTTGCTGCCCAGACGTTGCAATACTTCGGCCAAAGGCCGGCACAAAGCCTGACTGAACACCCCCACCACCTGATGCTTCACACCGGCCGGATTCGTAAGCGGGCCGAGCATGTTGAACAGTGTGCGCAAGCCCAGGTCACGCCGTGGACCTGCCGCGTATTTCATCGCACGATGGTGGGATTGGGCAAACATAAAACCAATACCAACGTTGTCGATGCAGCGCGCCACCTGCACCGGTGTCAGGTTCAGGTAGATCCCGGCCGCTTCCAGCAAGTCGGCACTGCCGCTCTTGCCCGAGACGGCGCGGTTACCGTGCTTGGCCACGGTGCAGCCGGCAGCCGCCACCACAAAAGAAGAGGCGGTCGAGACGTTGAAGATATTCGCACCGTCGCCGCCAGTGCCCACCACATCCACCACGCCATCGAGGGTTTTCAGCTCGACCCGGTCAGCCAGCTCGCGCATCACCGAGACGGCGCCGACGATTTCGTCGATGCTCTCGCTCTTCATGCGCATGGCCATCATGAACGCACCAATCTGCGAATCCGTGCATTGCCCGGTCATGATTTCGCGCATCACATCGCTCATTTCCTCAGTGCTCAGGTCGAGGTGGCCGACGATACGGCTCAGGGCAGTCTTGATATCCATGGAAAGTCCTTAGCGCGTGCCGCCGGTTTGTTTGAGGAAGTTGGCGAACAGTTCGTGGCCCTGCTCGGTGAGGATCGACTCAGGGTGAAATTGCACACCCTCGATGTTCAGCGTCTTGTGGCGCAGGCCCATGATCTCATCGACCGAACCGTCTTCGAGCTGGGTCCAGGCGGTCAGTTCCAGGCAATCGGGCAGGGTTTCGCGCTGCACAATCAGGGAATGATAACGAGTGACGGTCAGCGGGTGGTTCAGACCTGCAAACACGCCCTTGTCCTCGTGGAATACCGGACTAGTCTTACCGTGCATGACTTGACGGGCACGTACCACATCGCCACCAAACGCCTGGCCGATCGACTGGTGCCCCAGGCAGACGCCGAGGATCGGCAGCTTGCCGGCGAAATACTTGATGGCTTCGATCGACACACCGGCTTCGGTCGGCGTGCATGGGCCGGGGGACACGACAATGCGCTCGGGGTTGAGTGCTTCGATCTGGGCGATGGTCAGCTCATCGTTGCGCACGACCTTGACCTCTGAGCCCAGCTCGCCGAGGTACTGCACAACGTTGTAGGTAAAGGAGTCGTAGTTATCAATCATCAGCAACATGGGTTCAAACCTCTTGAGTTCACTGACTTTTAAAACAGCCTTCGAATGATTGACCCGCACAGTGGCGTCGCTCGGTCAGATGCTGGAAGTGGAGCCAGCAAAAGCGGCAGTTCATACGGGTATAGAAGGCAAACGGGTACAGGTCCGGCCGAGCCGGCAGAGAAAGTTCAGGCGCGCCAACGCCAACGGGCGTGTGCCTTGACGACTTGATCCAAGAGTTTGCTGACGATCAACACGGGGAAGGTCTCATTCATACATTCCAGCACAGTAACTTAGCTGGGCAGAGGGTGCAATATGGCGTAACGCTAGCGGGGGATACGGCCTTTAGCCATAGCTAAAGCGCAAAAGTTTTTGGTACTGTCGTTTTGTTCAACACAACAATAAATAAACGGACTTGATCATGATCAGACAGACGCTGTTTGTACCGCTGGCAGGAGGCCTTCTCGCGATGGCTTGCGCCCAAGCGATCGCTGCACCGACGCCCTACTCGAACTTCGTGGTCTTTGGCGACAGCCTCAACGATGCCGGCCAGTTCGCTGACCCGGACGGCCCGGCAGGCGCCACGCAGCGCTACACCAACCGGGTGGGGCCAACCTACCGGGACGGCAGCGGGGAAGTCCGTTCTGCCAACTCGACACAATTGCTGGGGGGCAAACTGGGGTTCTCGGATGATCAGACCGCCGCCTCGACCTCGGCGGTCCGCGCCGAGCAGGGCCTGGTCGATGGCAGCAACTGGGCGGTTGGCGGTTATCGCACCGACCAGATTCTCGACTCCATCACCACCACCTCAGCCACCGGCGAGCGCTCACGCCCAGGCTATCTGCCGAGTAATGGCTTGCGCGCCGATCCCAACGCCCTCTATTACCTCTCCGGGGGCGGCAATGATTTTCTCCAGGGCCGGATTCTCAACCCTGCCCAGGCCGACGCGGCAGCCGGCCGGTTGGTCGATAGCGTGCAAACCCTGCAGCAGGCAGGTGCCAAATACATCATGGTCTGGCTGCTCCCGGATATCGGCCTGACGCCGGCAATCAACGGCAGCCCACTACAAGGTTTCGTTTCCCAACTCAGCACACAGTTCAACACCGAGTTGGTGCGACAACTACAGACCGTTGACGCCGAAATCATCCCGCTGAACATTCCAGTATTGCTCAACGAAGCCTTCGCCAACCCGGCGCAATTCGGCCTGGCCACCGACCAGAACCTCACCGCCACCTGCTTCAGCGGCAATGGCTGCACGGAAAACGCCCGGTACGGCATCAACAGTGCGACCCCCGACCCAAGCAAGCTGATCTACAACGACTCGGTCCACCCCACGGAAGCCGGCCAGCGCCTGATCGCCGACTACGCCTACTCCTTGCTGGCCGCGCCCTGGGAAGCCTCACTGTTGCCAGAAATGGCCCACGGCACCCTGCGTGCGCACCAGGATGAACTGCGCAACCAATGGCAAGCCGACTGGGAAAATTGGCAGGGCGTCGGCCAATGGCGAGCCATTGTCGCTGGCGGTGGCCAGCACCTGGACTTCGACGGCCAGAACAGTGCCGCCAGCGCAGATGGCACTGGCTACAACTTGAACATCGGTGGCAGCTACCGCCTCAACGATGCCTGGCGTGTCGGCGTCGCAGCCGGGTTCTATCGTCAAAGCCTGGAAGCCGGTCACAACGATTCGGACTACAAACTCAACACCTACATGGGCACCGCCTTTGCGCAGTACCAGGAAAATCGTTGGTGGGCGGACGGTGCACTGACAGCCGGGCACCTGGACTACGACAGCCTCAAGCGCAAGTTCGACCTGGGCGTCAACGAACGCGGCGAAAAAGGCGATACCAGCGGCACCGTGCTGGCAGCCAGCGGCCGGATCGGCTACGACATCGCGCAACAGGCGAGCAGCCCGTGGCACCTGTCACCGTTCCTCAGCGCGGACTTCGCCAAGGTCAAAGTCGACGGTTACTCCGAGGACGACAACACCGCCACTGCGCTGACCTACGACGACCAGACCCGCAACTCGCGCCGCCTGGGTATCGGTTTGCAGGGCAAGTACCTGTTCACCCCGCAGACCCAGGTGTATGGCGAATACGCCCACGAGCGCGAGTATGAAGACGATACCCAAGACGTGACCATGAACCTCAACACCCTGCCCGGCAACCAGTACACCCTGGCCGGCTACACCCCGCAATCCCACACCAACCGCCTGAACCTGGGCGTCAGCCACAAGCTGACGGCCGACCTGGCGTTGCGGGCCGGCTACAACATCCGCAAGGACGATGACTTCACCCAGCAAGGGTTGAATGTCGGCGTGGTACTGGACTTCTAAAACCCGCAGCCAAAAAAAACGCTGCCTCCTCACGGGGGCAGCGTTTTTTTGTGCCGCGCTACACCCTCAATCCCGGGGTGTCTGCTCGGCCAGTGCCACGGCACGGAACATCGCGCGGCGCTTGTTCAGGGTTTCTTCCCATTCCAGCGCCGGCACCGAGTCGGCAACGATGCCGCCGCCGGCCTGTACGTGCAATTCGCCGTTCTTGATCACTGCCGTGCGGATCGCAATCGCCGTGTCCATATTGCCATTCCAGGCGAAGTAACCCACCGCCCCACCGTACACACCGCGCTTGACCGGCTCCAGTTCGTCGATGATTTCCATCGCGCGAATCTTCGGCGCGCCCGACAAGGTGCCCGCTGGCAGAATCGCCCGCAGCGCATCCATTGCAGTCAGGCCGGCTTTCAACTGGCCCGTGACGTTGGAAACGATGTGCATCACGTTGGAATAACGCTCGATGACCATTTTCTCGGTCAGCTTCACCGAACCGATCTCCGAAACCCGTCCGGTGTCGTTCCGGCCCAGGTCAATCAGCATCAGGTGCTCGGCGATTTCCTTGTCATCCGACAGCAGGTCCTCTTCCAGCGCCAGGTCGGCTTCTTCGTTCGCGCCACGAGGACGCGTACCGGCAATCGGGCGTACGGTGATCAGGTTGTCTTCAACCCGCACCAGGACTTCTGGCGAACTGCCAACCACATGGAAGTCGCCGAAGTTGAAGAAGTACATGTACGGCGTCGGGTTGAAGCAACGCAGGGCGCGGTACAAATCAATGGGCGCCGCCTTGAAGTCGATGGACATCCGTTGCGACGGCACCACCTGCATGCAATCACCGGCCAGGATGTACTCCTTGATGGTGTCGACGGCGCGCTCGTAATCGGCTTGGGTGAAACTGGAACGGAATACCGGGTCCGCCGCCTGCTGCTGGCTGAAATCCAGGCCACGGCGCGGGGTAATCGGCTGGCGCAGTTGCTCCAGCAATTGCTCGAGGCGCGCCTGCCCTTGTTCAAAGGCGTTTTCCTGCGCCGGATCGGCCAGCACGATGGCGTGCATCTTGCCCGCCAGGTTGTCGAACACCACCACCGCATCGGAGACCATCAGCAAGATGTCCGGCACGCCCAGCGGATCAGGGTTCGGGCACTTGCCCAGACGCTTCTCCACGTAGCGCACACAGTCATAGCCGAAGTACCCCACCAGGCCGCCATTGAAGCGCGGCAGGCCGGCAATGGTCGGCACGTTGTAGCGCGCCTTGAAGGTCTCGACGAAGGCCAGCGGGTCTTCGACATCGTGGCTTTCGACCTCGACCCCGTCGACGGTCACACTCACATGCAGGTCATGCACCCGCAGTACCGTGCGGCACGGCAAGCCAATGATCGAATAGCGCCCCCACTTCTCCCCGCCCTGCACCGACTCCAACAGGTAGGAGTTGGGTTGATCGGCCAGTTTCAGGTAGATCGACAGCGGCGTGTCGAAGTCGGCAAGGGTTTCGCAGGCAAGCGGGATGCGGTTGTAGCCGGCAGCGGCCAAACGCAGGAATTCTTCGCGGATCATGAGGTGCCTCGTGGCATGAGGGTCTAACGGTCAGGTGTGCAAACGCGCCGGCTAGCCGGCCAGGATCACGTCAGGCGCGCCAACGCCAGCGGGCCAGGGCCTTGATGACTTTCATCCAGAGTTTGCGGGTAACCACCACGATGGCATTTCCAGGAGGGGATTGGACAGCGTCGGGCAACGTTATCCCAGCGGCAGAATCCAGGCAACCGGGAATTAGCTTGCGCAGATCGTCGATCACCAGCGCCGGCGACTCTTCGGCAATCGGCCGGCCATGGTTATAGCCGTAGCTCAGGGCCACACACTTGACGCCCGCCGCCTTGGCCGCCAGGACGTCACTGCGCGAGTCGCCAACGAACAACGACTGCGACGCCGGTACGTTGGCCATTTTCATCACGAAAAACAGCGCCGCCGGGTCAGGTTTTTTCTGCGGCAGGGTATCGCCGCCGATGATCCACTTGAAGTAGCGGCCGATTTTCATCTGATCCAGCAAGGGCGCGACGAAGCGCTCCGGCTTGTTGGTGATCAGCGCCATCTCGACACCCTGCTTGTGCAACCACTTGAGGGTGTCGCGCACGCCAGGGTAAACCACCGTCAATTCATGGCCGTCTGCATAGGCGTCCATGAAAATCTCCAGCGCATGTTCGGCCTCGACGTCGTCGACCCGACTGTGATCGATATCACCGGCCAGGGCCCGACGGACCAGCACCGGCGCCCCGTTGCCGACCCACTCGCGCACGGCGCCCAGGCCGGCCGGTGCGCGCCCCAGCTTGAGCAGCATGTGATCCACGGCCACTGCCAGGTCCGGTACCGAATCGATCAGGGTGCCATCCAGATCGAACATCACCAGCCGCGGCAATTGCCCTGGGAACAACTGCTCAAAACCACTCATGGACGAGCCAGCGCCAGTTCGGCACGCATCTTCTCGATCACTTCCTGGTAGTTCGGCGCGTTGAAGATCGCGGAGCCGGCCACGAAGGTGTCAGCGCCAGCCGCGGCGATTTCGCGGATGTTGTTGACGTTCACCCCGCCGTCGATTTCCAGGCGGATATCACGGCCCGAGGCGTCGATCAGCGCGCGCGCTTCACGCAGTTTGTCGAGGGTTGCCGGAATGAACTTCTGGCCACCAAAACCCGGGTTGACGCTCATCAGCAAGATCATGTCGACCTTGTCCATCACGTACTTGAGTACGTCCAGCGGAGTCGCCGGGTTGAACACCAGGCCGGCCTTGCAACCGCCTTCGCGGATCATCTGCAAGGAGCGATCGACGTGAATCGTGGCGTCCGGGTGGAAGGTGATGTAGGTGGCGCCGGCCTCGATGAAGTCACCGATGATGCGGTCGACCGGAGACACCATCAGGTGTGCGTCGATCGGCGCGGTAACGCCGTACTTGCGCAGTGCCGAGCAGACCATCGGGCCGATGGTCAGGTTGGGCACGTAGTGATTGTCCATGACATCGAAGTGGACGATGTCGGCACCCGCGGCCAGAACGTTGTCCACTTCTTCACCCAGGCGGGCGAAGTCGGCGGAGAGAATCGACGGAGCAATAGCGAAGGGCTGCATGACGCACCTTTTTTGAGCAGGATCACGATGGCGCGCATTGTATACCTCATGCTTTGACGCGCGCACCGTGGCTGTAACGATCAGTAAGCCGCTCGATAGATCTTCTCGATATCAAGGGCCGTCAACTGGCGCGGATTATTGCGCATCAAACGCTCGATTCCCGCGGCCTCCAGCGCCATGGCCGGGATCGCCTCCTGGGGCACGCCGAAACTGCGCAAGCCCTGGGGAATTTCCACTGCGGCACACAGTCGCGCCATCGCCGCGACCGCCTGGTCCGCCGCTTCATCGGCACTCAGGTGCGTGATATTGAGGCCAAAGGCCTGGGCAATGTCCTGCATGCGCTCCACGCACGCCATCTTGTTCCAGGCCATCACATGGGGCAGCAACAGCGCGTTGCTCACGCCATGGGCAATGTTGAAGCGCCCGCCCAGCGGATAGGCCAGGGCATGCACCGCGCCGACCCCGGCGTTGCCGAACGCCATGCCGGCCATCAGGCTGGCAGTGGCCATGTCCTCACGGGCCTGCAGGTTCGCGGGATTGGCATAGGCCTTGGGCAGCGCCTTGGCGATCAGCTTGATGGCACCGATGGCCAGGGCGTCGGTAATCGGCGAAGCATTCACCGACAGGTAGGACTCGACCGCATGCACCAGGGCATCCACCCCGCTGGCGGCGGTGACGCTGCGCGGACAGGTCAGGGTCATTTGCGGGCTGACCAGCGCCACGTCAGGCAACAGGTAGTCGCTGACGATGCCTTTCTTCAGTTGGGCCTGCTTGTCGGAGAGGATCGCCACGTTGGTGACTTCCGAGCCAGTGCCGGCGGTGGTCGGGATCGCGATCAGCGGCGGGCCCTTGCGCGGCACTTGGTCGACGCCGAACAAATCCTCGAGCGCGCCGTGATAACCGGCATAGGCCGCGACGCTTTTGGCGATATCGATGGCACTGCCGCCGCCTAGGCCGATCAGGCCGTCATGCCCGCCCTCGCGGTAGACACGCATGCAGTCCTCGACGATGGCGATTTCCGGGTCGGGCAACACCCGGTCGAAAATCTCGTAGGTGCGTCCACCCAGTTGCGCCAGCGCCAGCTCCACGGTGCCGGACTTGACCAGCGCCGCATCGGTGACAATCAGCGGGTGGTCGACATCCAGGCGGGTCAGCTCAGCGGCCAGTTGCTCGATGGCACCGGTGCCGGTGAGCAGCTTATGAGCGATTTTGAAAGAACAAAGACTCATGTGCGCAGCCTCTTATAGATGGGGGAGCTGGGCACAATAGTAGCTGTCGATTGGGTTTTGTCTGTTATTCAGCCAGTGAATGGCTTTAAGCCCACTGGACACCCCGGTGGGAGCGAACCGGCTCCCACTGGGTTTGATGTCAGACCTGTGCAGTACGCAATTTCTCACTGCGCCCACGCAACCACTCCAGGGTCAGCAGCAGGATCACCGAGAAGGCAATCAGCAGCGTTGCGGCGGCGGCGATGGTCGGGCTGAGGTTTTCGCGGATACCGCTGAACATCTGCCGCGGCAAGGTCGCTTGCTCGGGGCCGGCGAGGAACAGGGTCACCACTACTTCATCGAACGAGGTGGCAAACGCAAACAGCGCACCGGAAATCACCCCGGGGGCGATCAACGGCAAAGTCACCCGGCGGAACGCCGTCAAGGGCGAGGCTCCGAGGCTGGCCGCGGCGCGCACCAGGTTGTGGTTGAAGCCTTGCAGGGTCGCCGACACCGTGATGATCACGAACGGCACGCCCAGCACCGCGTGCACCACAATCAGCGAGAAGAAGCTGTTACCCAGCCCCAGCGGAGCGAAGAACAGGTAACTGGCCACCCCGATGATCACCACGGGCACCACCATCGGCGAAATCACCAGGGCCATCACCAGCGCCTTGCCCGGAAAATCGCCGCGGGTCAGGCCAATGGCCGCCAGCGTCCCGAAGATCATCGCCAGTACGGTCGCGGCCGGGGCCACGATGATGCTGTTCTTCAGGGCGCGCATCCACTCGGCAGAGGCAAAGAAGTCCTGGTACCAGTGCAGCGAAAATCCTTGCAGCGGGTAGACCAGGAAGCTGCCTGAGTTGAACGACAGCGGGATGATCACCAGCACCGGCAAGATCAGGAACAACAGAATCAAGCCGCAGAGAATCCGCAAGCTGTAGAACCACACCCGTTCAACGGGGGACATATAAGGACTCAGCATTTCGATTCTCCCCTTAGCTCAGGCGCAGGCGGCTGGCGCCCACCAGCCAGCTGTAAATCAGATAAAGCACGATGGTCGCCAACAGCAGCAGCCCGCCGAGCGCCGTCGCCATGCCCCAGTTGATGCTGGTGTTGGTGTAGAAGGCGACGAAGTAGCTGACCATCTGATCGTTCGGGCTACCCAGCAGTGCCGGGGTGATGTAGTAACCAATCGCCAGGATGAACACCAACAGGCACCCGGCGCCGACACCGGCATAGGTCTGCGGGAAGTACACCCGCCAGAAGCTGGCGAACGGATGGCAGCCCAGGGAAATCGCCGCCCGCATGTAGGTCGGCGAGATGCCTTTCATCACGCTGTAGATCGGCAGGATCATGAACGGCAGCAGAATGTGCACCATCGAGATGTACACCCCAGTGCGGTTGAACACCAACTCCAGGGGTTTATCGATAATGCCCATGGCCATCATTGCGCTGTTGATCAGCCCGCCCGACTGCAGCAACACGATCCACGCGGCCACCCGCACCAGGATCGAGGTCCAGAACGGTAGCAACACCAGGATCATCAGCAGGTTGCTTTGCCGGGCCGGCAAGTTGGCCAGCAGGTAGGCCAGGGGATAGGCCAGCGCCAGACAGATGGCCGTGATCACCAGGCCCATCCAGAAGGTGCGGGCAAAGATGTCGAGGTAGATCGCCTGGTCGGGCGTGGCCGGGGCGACTTCGCCGAGGTCGTCGATGCGGTGATCAACCGCCGCCAACAGGTAGTACGGCGTCAGGCTGCTGGTATTGCGGCGCACGGCCTGCCAATAGGCCGGGTCGCCCCAACGCTCGTCCAGCGCTTCGAGCGCGTCTTTATAAGACGCCGGCTCGCTCTTGAACGGCAGCGCGCGGGCGGTCTTGGTCAGCAGGCTGCGGTAGCCGGCCAACTCCATGTTCAGGCGCTTGGACAGGTCGCCCAAGGTTTGATTCTTGCGAGCTTCGGCCAGGTCTTCACTGGCGGCCTTGTACACCGGGTCCGCTGGCAGGCCTCGGCCATCCCAGGCAGCGATCGCTGCTACGGTGCGCGGCATGCCGCCGACCACTTCCGGGTTACCGACGCTTTTATAGAGCAGCGCCACAATCGGCACCAGAAACACCAGCAACAGAAACAGCACCAACGGCGCAATCAGGGCTTGGGCCTTCCAGCGGTTGACCCGCTCGGCACGCGCCAGGCGCTGCTTCAAGGTGCGATGGGTGCCCTCGTTCAGGGGAACGGCGATGGCCATGGCGAACTCCGAAAATCTTTGATCGTTACAGAGGCAGACAAACAACCTGTTGGAGCGAGCACGCTCGCTCCAACACGGATTACGCTGTCAAACCTCTAACTGACTGGCATTGGGCAAGCCCTCTGCCACAGGGTCGCGTTTACTTCGCTGCCCAGGAGTTGAAGCGCTGCTCCAGTTGCTCACCGTTGTCCGCCCAGAAGCTGACGTCGATCTGCACCTGGTTGGCGATGTTTTCCGGGGTCGTCGGCATGTCTTTCAGAATTTCCGGGTTCAACAGGGGTACCGCCTGGGTATTGGCCGGGCCGTAGGCAATGTTTTCCGAATAGGTTTTCTGCTGTTGTGGCATGACCGAGAACGCGATGAATTTCTTCGCCGCTTCAGCGCGGGTCTTGTCCAGGCCTTTAGGAATGGCCCAGGCGTCGAAGTCGTAGATACCGCCGTTCCACACCACCTTCAGGTTGCTTTCCTTTTGCACGGCAGCGATCCGGCCGTTGTACGCCGAGCTCATGACCACGTCACCGGACGCCAGGTACTGCGGCGGCTGGGCGCCAGCTTCCCACCACTGGATGCTCGGCTTGAGTTCGTCGAGCTTCTTGAAGGCACGGTCCTGGCCATCTTTACCGGCCAGCACTTTGTAGACATCTTTCGGCGCCACGCCGTCGGCCATCAAGGCAAATTCCAGGGTGTACTTGGCGCCTTTACGCAGGCCGCGTTTGCCCGGGAAGTTCTTGGTGTCCCAGAAGTCGGCCCAACTGGTCGGCGCGGTTTTCAGCTTGTCGGCGTTGTAGGCCAGTACGGTCGACCAGACGAAAAAACCAACGCCGCAAGGCTGGATCGCACCCTTGACGTAATTTTCGGTGTTGCCGAACAGTGCAGGGTCGAGTTGCTCGAACATGTCCTCGTCGCAACCGCGGGACAGCTCTGGTGACTCTACTTCCACCAGGTCCCAGGATACGCTCTTGGTGTCGACCATGGCCTTGACCTTGGCCATTTCACCGTTGTATTCACCGGCGACGATCTTGCCGTTGCCCGCTGCTTCCCAAGGCGCATAGAAGGCCTTGACCTGTGCGGCCTTGTTCGCGCCGCCAAACGACACCACGGTCAGGTCCGAGCCCGCGGCCATCGCGTGTGCCGCACCCATCATGCCCAGAGCCAGGGCGGTGAATTTCAGGGATTTCAACATTTATTGTTCTCTCCACGTGCAGGGTTGGTGAAGCAAGGGGGCGATCAATTCGCCTCTAGAAGGGGATCGAGAGCACGGACGTGTTCGACCTGCCAGCCAAGCGGCACCACGTCTCCGACGGCCAGCGCCGGATCCAGCTCGGCGATCGGCTGTTTCACGAAGAAATCGGTCTTGCCGCAGACTTCCAGGCGCACACGGACGTGGTCGCCCAGATAGATGAATTCCGCCACCCGCCCAGAGAAGCGGTTGACACACGCCTCACTGGAGCCGTTGAGGCTGACCCGCTCCGGACGAATGGACAGAGTCACTGGCTCGCCGGTCTTGCCGACATTCACCGCCAGTGCCTCGACCTTTTCCCCGCGCCCAAGCTCGACAATGCAGCGCTCGCCGGTCTGACTGTGGAGACGGCCATTGAGGCGGTTGTTTTCGCCAATGAAGTTGGCCACGAAGGTATTTTTCGGTTCTTCGTACAGGGTGCGAGGTGGGGCGATCTGCTGGATTTCGCCTTGATGGAACACCGCCACCCGGTCGGACATGGTCAGGGCTTCGCCCTGGTCGTGGGTCACATAGACCACGGTCACACCCAGGCGCTGGTGCAGGTGCTTGATCTCCATCTGCATGTGTTCACGCAGCTGTTTATCGAGAGCGCCGAGCGGTTCGTCCATCAGCACCAGTTGCGGCTCGAACACCAGCGCCCGGGCCAGGGCCACCCGCTGCTGCTGGCCACCGGAAAGCTGGGCCGGGTAACGCTGGGCGAAGGCATCGAGCTGAACCATGCTCAGGACACGCTTGACCCGGTCACTGACGTCACTCTTGTTCAGACCACGCACGGTCAGCGGGAACGCCAGGTTCTCGGCCACCGTCATGTGCGGGAACAGGGCGTAGTTCTGGAACACCATGCCGATGTCACGCTTGTGCGGCGGCACGTTGTTGATCGAACGCCCGGCCAGCAGGATCTCGCCGGCGGTCGGGGTTTCGAAACCGGCGAGCATCATCAGGCTGGTGGTCTTGCCGGAGCCGGAAGGCCCGAGCAAGGTGAGAAACTCGCCTTTGCGAATATCCAGGTTGAGGTCTTTGACGATCAGGTTCTCGCCGTCGTAGCTCTTCTGTACGCCACGAAAGCTGACCAGTACATCATTGGTCCCCGCGCTTGAATCGACCTCGCTCATACCCACACCTTTATTGTTGATGACTGCCGTGGATTAAGCCTAGTGGCTACGCACAGCCGCGCAAATCGGGGCGCAGGAGAGAATCGCCTCAGCCAGATGGAAGGTTGGGGGTAGGGATTGCCCTACAAGGATGGCGCGTTTGGACAGGTCGGCAGCGAGTTTTCCGCTACAAGCCACAAGAACCGGCAAAAGCGGTTTGGTGGGTTGTCGTAAATGGATATGCCGACACGGTGTTCTGTAGGAGCGAGGCTTGCCCACGAAGGCGGTGTGTCAGTCACATTGATGTTGAATGTGCTGACATCTTCGCGGGCAAGCCTCGCTCAGGGGATCGCGTATTGTTCAGAGCAGCTTGTGCTCCATGGCGTACTTCACCAACTCCGCCAGTGAGGTGATGTTGAGTTTCTGCATCAGCCGCGCCTTGTGGGTGCTGATGGTCTTACTGCTCAACGCCAGTTGCTGGGCGATGTCATTGACGTTGGCGCCCTGCGCGAGGCGCTCGAACACCGAGAACTCGCGCTCCGAGAGTAGCGAATGCAGGGGCCGTGAATCAGTCAGGCCGACTTCGAAGACCATTCGATCCGCCAGCTCCGGATCGATATAGCGCCCGCCAGCCGCCACCTTGCGAATCGCCGTCAGCAGCAGTGCCGGGTCGCTGTCCTTGGTGGCATAACCGGCGGCCCCGACCTTCAAGGCTCGGGCGGCCATCTGCGCCTCGTCGTGCATCGATAGCACCAGAATCGCCGGTGGATTGTTCAGCGCGCGAATCCGCGGGATCGCCTCCAGGCCATTCACCCCGGGCATGGAAATGTCCAGCAACACCACCTCACAGGGCACGTGGCGCAAGGTTTCGAGCAACTGTTCGCCATTGCTCGCTTCCCCCACCACCAACAGATCCTTGGCCAGGCCGATCAATTGCTTGATGCCTTCACGCACGATGGTGTGGTCTTCGGCTACCAGTACACGGATCACAGGCTTCTCCAGAAAAATCAGTTGCACGCTTCATGCAAAGGCACACGGACCTCAAGGGTGGTGCCCTCGCCCGGCACGCTGTCGAGCTGCAGTGTGCCACCCATGATCAACACTCGCTCGCGCATGCCCACTACCCCAAAGGAAGTTGGCCTACCGGCTTGAGCGACAAAACCTACACCATCGTCGCTGACGGTCAGGCACAACTGCTCGTCTTCCAGCACCAGTGTCAATTCGACAGTATGCGCCTGGGCGTGGCGCATGACATTGGTCAGTGCCTCCTGGAGGATCCGGAACAAGCCAATCGCCTTGGCGTCACTCAGCACCGGCAGGTTGTCGGGCACCTGCACCAGGCAGGGAATCTGGGTACGCGCCTCAAAACGCCGGGCCTGCCACTCGATGGCCGAGGCGATGCCGGCGTCCAGAATCGGCGGACGCAGCGCCGTGGCCACGTCCCGCACCAGTTGGAACAGCTGGGCGATCAGGCGTTTCATGCTGTTGAGCCGATCACTCAGGCCCGGGTCCAGTTCGGCGTAGGCCAATTCGCACATCGAGGTTTCCAGCTTGAGTACCGTCAGCATCTGTCCCAACTCATCGTGGACTTCCCGGGCAATCCGCGCCTTTTCCTCTTCGCGCACACTCTCCAGATGCGCCGACAGCTCACGCAGTTGCTCGCGGGAGCTGGCCAGTTCCAGTTCGATGCGCTTGCTCTCGCTGATGTCCCAGACGATCCCGTCCCAGACAAAGGCGCCATCGTCGAGGCGCCGAGTGATGGCCTTGATCTCGGCCCAGCGTTGCTGCCCCTGGCGGGTGAGGATGCGGCCTTGCCACGACCAGTCACTGTCGGTGTCCAGCGCGTGATCCTGGGTGCGGTGGTAACTGGCTCTGTCCTGCGGATGTACCACGCTGCGCAGGCCCATGTCGCGATGGCTCAAGGTGGCGGGCGAGTAGCCCACCAGGCTCTCACTGCCTTCGCTGATGTAGGCAAAGTCGATTTGCCCGGTCACCGGCGCCCGCTCAAGACGAAATACCAGTCCGGGTACGTTGGCGGCAATGCCCTGCAACCGTGCCTCGCTTTCGCGCAAGGCCGCCAAGGCCCGCCGGCGCTCAGTGACGTCATTGAGGTAGACCACCAGGTATTCGCTGTCGCGAAAGCGCAGGAAGCTCAAGGTCACGTCAGCCGGCAAAATGCTGCCATCGGCGCGCAGGCAATTGGTTTCGAAGCTTTGCGGCCCCTCCTCGCTGGCCCGCGCGCGTTTCCACAGGTTCAACCAACGGTCCATGTGCAAGTTGGGTTCGAAGTCGATCAGCGGTCGGTCGATCACCCCGCCCGAGACATACCCGAGCATGTCCTCGGCCGCCCGGTTGGCGTAGCGCACGTGGCTGTCCCAATTGACCCAGAGGATCCCGACGGTGCTTTGATCGATGGAGAACTGTGTCAGGCGCAACGCTTCTTCGCTGGCCGCGCGCAGGGCAATGTCCTCGCGGGCGGCGAGCAAGCGCTGCTCGAGCAGGTGTTGCTGGCGCCGTTGCCAGATCACGATGGCCATGGCGCTCAGCAGCAATACCCCCAGCAACAGGCAGAGGTTCTGCCAGAACCCCGGGGACTCCGACAAACGTGGGTACTTGGGTTGCAACCAGCGTGCGTGCAATTGCTCCAGGTCCTTGGCCGGAATCGCGTGCAAGGCGCTTTCGACGATGCCGGCCAACTCCGGCCAATCGCGACGGGTAGCCACCCGCAGCAACTGCGGCAGGCCGATATCCCCCACTACGGCCAACCCGGCAAACTCGGACTCGGCGGACAGCCGGCTGAGTTGGGCCTCATCGATGACCGCGTAACGCGCTTGCTGGGAGAGCAACAGTTGCAGGGCCTGGCGTTCCTGGGGCACGCCCTGCAAATTGAGGTTGGGGTAGTTGCTGCGCAGGTAATCGGCGATCGCACTGGGCATCCGCACCGCGACCCGTGACTGATCGTCGAGCTTCTCAAGATCCACCGCGCCGGCGCCCTTCTGTTGACCCACCACCAATTGCGGCACGCGCATATAGGGGTCAGTGAATTGCCACAAGCGCAGGGCGGCCGGGGTTTGGGTCAGGCCTGGGGCCAGGTCGACCTCCCCCTCACGCACCGCCTGCTCCAACTGCGCGACATCGGGAAAGTTGCGCCAGGTCAGCTCGACCTTCAGGGCGCTGGCCAGCCACTGCATCAATTCGATATTGGCCCCGGACAGGCGCTGTAGCCGCCGGTCGTACTGCGCGTAAGGCGCCTGCAGCACCACACCGACCCGCAGCTCAGAGTGACGGGTCAGCCATTGCCGTTGCTCGCTGCTCAGTTGCGCCACGCGCGCAGGCGGCGCGGCAGCCGTCCAGGCCATCAAGGGAAGCCAGAAACAGCCGATAAGCAACAGGCAGCAAAGACGTTTCATGCGAACTCTCACACACTGACAAATACTGACCAACCCATTAGGCTGCCGGGAATACTTCTGGCCTGGAATATCCGATGCCCCCTGTCTACCGCCTGGCACTGCCAGTATTGTGCCTGTCGTTGATCTTGCCTGGCGCCTTTTCCGCCCAGGCTGCCGAGCCAACGGAACCTGCTGCCAGCGCACCCTCCGAGCAACGCCAGCCCCTGCCTGAGCGTAGCCAGGAAGAAGCTTTTGCCCTGCAACGCAGCCTGCCCCCTGGCGAACAGCAACAGTTGTCGGCAGGCAGCGAGACCTTCCTGGCCCTGTGGCAGCCGGCCAACACCAGCGAGCCCCAAGGTACGGTGATTATCATCCCGGGTACGGGCGAAACAGCTGACTGGCCTCAAGCCGTCGCGCCGTTGCGGCAAAAATTGCCCGACGCCGACTGGAGCAGCCTGAGTCTTACCCTGCCGGACCTGCAAAGCAATGCCCCACAGCCGCGCATCCTCGAAAGTGCAACGGCACCGGTCAGCACCGAACCCCCGAGTAAAGACGCCAACACCGCGGCCCCTATCGAGCAAGTGGCCGGTGGCGAAGGTGAGGTGCCTGATCAGCCGGTGCCGCAGACCCACGATGAGCAACTCAAGGCCGATGCCCAGCGAATCTTCTTGCGCATCGACGCCGCCCTGGCCTTTGCCGAGCAACAGAGCGCCCGCAGTATCGTCCTGCTCGGCCACGGCACCGGAGCTTACTGGGCCGCCCGTTACCTGAGCGAAAAACAGCCTGCCCAAGTCGCGAAGCTGGTGATGGTCGCCGCCCAGGTACCCGCCTCCAGCACACCCGGGCTGGCGGAACTGACCAGCGGATTGAAATTGCCAACCCTGGATCTGTACTACAACGACAAACCGCTGCTGCAGCGCGCAGCCCAGGAACGCCTGCAGGCCAGCAAACGGCTGAAGGATTCGAGTTTCCGGCAGATTTCCCTGAACGCCCTGCCCGGCAACAACGCCGCCCAACAGGAACAATTGGTACGCCGGGTGCGAGGCTGGTTGATCCCGCAGGACAACGCCGCGCAGTTGCCCTAGACAGGGCGCTACTGCGCTCGATGCTCCCTAGCGAAAATCGCGGCGCTGACGAATCAACGCATAGGCGCTGTGCAACTCCCGGGTCTTCTCCGTTGCTTCGCGCACCTGGGACGGCGAAGCCCCGCTGCCAGCGATCTTGTCCGGGTGATGCCGACTGAGCAGGCGTCGGTAGGCCCGCTTGATCTGCTCCGGCTCGCTGCTCAGCGTCACCCCCAGCAGGCGCATGGCGTGTTGGTAAGCCTCGCCACTGTTGGCCAAGGGTCGCTTGTGCAGTTCGTAATCCTGGGTCAGGGCCTGCACCTGCTCCGGCGTCCAGTCCAGCCATTTGCCCCATTGGGCCAGCAGCTCGCGCTCGGCACGGCCCGCACGCCCGTCTGCCCAGACCATCCGCCAGCACGCCCGCAACACCCCTTCGGCAGCATGGGGCTGTGCGCGCAAACGGCGCAGGTAGCCACGCAACCGATCGTGCCCGCTCTTGCCACGGTTGAACGCCGCAATCGCGCGTTTCTGGGCAAATTCGTTCATCTCCAGTGCGCGCATTTCCTGGCGCGCCTGGTAGATATGGCCGTCGCCCACCCGGCCGTCGCTCTTGGCCAGGCGCCCGAGCAGCACGAACAGCAATTCATCGTTGCGCAACATCGCGCGCCCGCCCAGGCGCTCGCGCAGATGCCCCAGGCTTTGCAGTTGCAAGCGCCGATCCAGCGCCTGCCCCAACAATGCGCCAAGCATGGCCCCCGGAATGCTGGCGATGGCAAAACCCGCCCCGGCTCCGATCAGAGTCCCTGGCCACAACATCTCAGCGGCTCGCTTGCAGCAAGTGTTCGACTTCGGCCAGACGCTCGTGGGTGCCGACATCCACCCAATGACCTGACAACCGCTCGCCACTCACCTGCCCTTGGGCCATGGCGTTGCGCAATAGCGGCGCCAATTTGAACGCACCGTCGCTGCAACCGGTGAACAGCTTGGGGTCGAGCACGGCGATGCCGCTGTAGGTCAGGGTCGGCGCATCGGCCTGGCCGTCGAAGACCTGTCCTTCGACCAGGGCAAAATCCCCTCCTGGGTGGTGGGCCGGGTTATCGGCCAGCACCAGGTGGGCCAAGCCGGCCAGTGGCCGGCGCAAGACACTGAAGTCGTAATCGGTCCAGATGTCGCCATTGACCACCACAAAGGCGTCCTCGCCCAGCATCTCCAGGGCACGGAAGATCCCGCCCCCGGTTTCCAGTGGCTCGCCTTCCGGCGAGTACTGAATGCTCAGGCCATAACGCGAACCGTCTCCCAGGTAGTCTTCGATCTGCTGCCCCAACCAGGCGTGGTTGATCACCACCTCCGTGAAACCCGCCGCCGCCAGGGCCTTGAGGTGGTACTCGATCAGCGGTACGCCGCCGACCTGCACCAGTGGCTTGGGCGTGGTCAGTGTCAAGGGGCGCATGCGCTCGCCCTTGCCGGCCGCCAGAATCATCGCCTTCATACACTAGCTCCGGGCGCCGGGCGCAGACTGGCCAGCAGCTCAGCCAACTCCGCCAGTTCTGGCCGACGGGCCAATACGGCTTCTATATAAGCAAAGAACCGCGGCACGTCCGTCAGGTAGCGCGGCTTGCCGTCGCGGTGGCAGATACGGGCGAAGATCCCGATCACCTTCAGATGCCGCTGCACACCCATCAGGTCGCTGGCTCGCAGGAACTCCTGGAAGTCCGCCTGGACTGCAATCCCGAGTTCACCGGCCTGTTGCCAGTAACGCTCCAGCCAGCCGAGCACGCGGGCCTCGGGCCAACTGAGGAAGGCGTCCTTGAACAGGCAGGTCACGTCGTAGGTCACCGGGCCGTACACCGCGTCCTGGAAATCCAGCACGCCTGGATTCGGCTCGCTGATCATCAAGTTGCGCGGCATATAGTCACGATGCACCAGCACTTTCGGCTGGGCCAGGGCGCTGTCGATCAGCAGGTCGCTGGCACGCTGCCAGAGGGCTTGCTGGTGCGAGTCGAACTCGATCCCCAGTTCGCGCTTCACGTACCACTCGGGGAACAGCTCCAGCTCGCGACGCAACAGGGGAACGTCATAACTGGGCAACGGCGCCACCATCGGCAGCTGCTGGAAAGCCAGCAACGCCTGCAGGGCGTCATCGAACAAGCGATCGGCGTTTTCGTCGTTGATCACGTCCAGATAGGTCTGGTTACCCAGGTCATTGAGCAAAAGAAATCCGCGCTCGAGGTCCTCTGCGTAGATTTTCGGCACGTTAATCCCGGATTTCGCCAGCAAAAAGGCGATATCCACGAACGGTTTGCAGTTTTCCTGGGGCGGTGGTGCATCCATGACGACAAAACTCCTGCCATCACCTTCCCAGCGGAAGTAACGGCGGAAACTCGCGTCGCTGCTGGCCGCAGTCAACGTGGCCTGGGGCACAGCCCCCCAGCCTTGTGCGGCAAACAGGCTGGCCAATTGCTCATCGAGCCAAACTTTCAGGTGTAGCAAGCGTACATCTTGATCAGGCATTGCAAGGGTCTCCGACGGCGCTAGCCGTCAAGCGGGTCATGCTTTATTATCCAGCATCTTTTTCAGACCATCGAGAGGCGTGCGGCCCACACCGCGGGCAGATGGCACGCAGGAAGCCCGGACTAATAAGATGGCATTGAAATCCCCCGCGTTTCGTAAAAAATTTCCGTTGTTGGTTACCGGCAGTCTGCTGGCCCTGCAACCTCTAGCCACTTCCTTCGTGGTCGCCGCGGAACAGTATGACTGCTCAGTCTCTGCTTCGGGTGCCTGGGATTGCGCGCCGAAAACCAACGCGGCTCAACTGCCTCCGCGCCCTGTGCATGATGCCAGTGCGGTCAGCTCGGGCAACGAATCGGCAGCAGACACCAGCGTTGCCGGCGAAAGCGCCGACAAACCGGCGTTGGTTACCGAAGCCAAGGGCCGCGGCCTGAAGTCGCGCAGCGCCGACTACAGTCACCTCGACTGGGTCCCGCGTGAACAGCTTACCGCTGCCCAACTGGCCGAAACCGGTCCGTACTGCTCCGGTGCCTATGTCGAACCGACTCGTCCTGGAATGAATGACAAGACGAGCAAAAGCGACGCGCCGACCTTTATCGGTGCCAAGGCTTCCCGCTACCAGCAGGAACAGCAGATTGCCACCCTCGCCGGTGACGTGGTCATGCGCCAGGGCAGCATGCAGGTCGAGGCCGACGAGGCCAGCCTGTACCAGGCCGAGAACCGTGGCGAGCTCAACGGCAACGTCCGGGTGCGCGACAACGGCGCGCTGATCGTCGGCGACCACGCCGACGTGCAACTGGACACTGGCGAAGCCAAGGTCGACAACGCCGAATACGTGTTGCACAAGTCCCGTGTGCGCGGTAACGCGCTGTACGCCAAGCGTGCAGAAAACGCGATCATCCGCCTCAAGGACGGTACCTACACCACCTGTGAGCCGAACAGCAACGCCTGGCAGCTCAAGGGCAACAACATCACGCTGAACCCGGCGACCGGCTTCGGTACCGCGACCAACGTGACGCTGCGGGTCAAGGACATTCCAGTCCTGTACACGCCGTACATCTATTTCCCGATCGATGACCGCCGCCAGTCCGGCTTCCTGCCGCCGACCATCGGCAGCGGCAGCGATACCGGGATGCTGCTGGTCACGCCGTACTACTTCAACCTGGCACCGAACTACGATGCCACGTTGTACCCGCGCTACATGAGCAAGCGCGGCATGTTGCTGGAAGGCGAGGCTCGCTACCTGACCAAGTCGAGCGAGGGCCAGTTCGGTGCTGCGTACCTGGATGACCAGGACGATGACCGTGAGCTACAGACCGATTCCGAAAAAACTCGCTACATGTATAACTGGCAGCACAAGGGTGGCCTGGACTCGCGGGTATTCACCGAAGTCGACTACACCAAGATCAGCGATCCCTACTACTTCCAGGATCTGCAGACCGACCAGTTGGGCGTTAAAAGCGTTTCCGATTACGTCAATCAGCAGGGTGCCGTCTCCTATCGTGGCGACACTTACACTGCGCGTATCAACGCCCAGGCCTATGAACTGGCGTCGGTGTCCAATATCACCCCATATGATCGCCTGCCGCAGATCACCTTCAATGGCTTCTTGCCGCAGACACCGGGCGGCCTGAACTTCGCCTATCAGACAGAGCTCGTGCGATTTGATCGTGATTTGCTGACGGGTAACTACTTCGATAAAGATGGTGGTGCTTTTGACGCGGCAGGCAATCCGGTTGGTACTCCTCGCCTCGACAATAATGTTGCTGGTTTAGCACGATCCAACGGCAATCGTCTCAATCTGGCACCCACCATGAGCCTGCCGCTTAACGCGGCCTACGGTTTCGTGAAACCTACGCTCAAGTACCAATACACCCAGTACGATCTGGATCTTGATCAGAAAGGTAAAAACACGCTGCTTCCCGGTGAAAGCTTCGACAGTTCGCAAAATCGCGGTGTGCCGATCGCCAGCATCGACAGCGGCCTGTACTTCGACCGCAACACCCAATGGTTCGGCAAGAACTATCGCCAGACCCTGGAACCTCGCCTGTTCTATCTCTACGTCCCAGAGAAGAACCAGGAAGATATTCCGGTATTCGACACCAGCGAGTACACCTTCAACTACGCCTCGCTGTTCCGCGACAATCGCTTCTCGGGCTCCGACCGCGTGGGTGACGAGAACAAGCTGTCGCTGGGCGTAACCAACCGCTGGATCGAAGACAACGGCTTCGAGCGTCAACGCATCAGCGTCGGCCAGGCCGTGTACTTTAAAGACCGTGAAGTCCAACTGCCGGGGATTGATGCGAAAGATCGCAAAGATGCTCAGTCGAATGTTTCACCGTATGCCCTGGAATACGCATACAACTGGAACCGTGATTGGAGCACTACGGCCGACTACAACTGGGATCCGGACAGCCACAGCCCTCGCTCGGGCAGCGCGATGTTCCACTACCAGCCTGAAGACAACCCGAACAAGGTTATCAACGCCGGTTATCGCTATCGCAACGACCAGGTGATCTACAACCAGAACACTGGTAAGTGGCAGTTCGGCGGCGACTACGGCACCCCGGGCCAGCCTGGCTACGTCAAGGATTACTACAAGATCCAACAGCACGACTTCTCGGTCATCTGGCCTGTCGTGCCGCAATGGAATGCCATCAGCCGCTGGCAGTACGACTACAACCGCAACCGTACGCTGGAAGCCTTCGGTGGTTTCGAATACGACAACTGCTGCTGGAAACTGCGCCTGATCAACCGTTACTGGGTGTCCTATGACGAATTCAGTCAGGAAGCCCCGCAAAACGAAAAAGGCGACCACGGCATCTTCCTCCAAATCGTTCTGAAAGGTCTCGGTGGCGTAGTTGGCACCAAAGTAGAGAGCTTCCTCGACAAAGGCATCCAAGGTTATCGTGAACGTGAAGACCAAGCTTTCTGATTGTCTGCGCCCGCTGATGCTGGGCGCGCTGTTCCTGAGTACCGCGGCCAGCGCCGCGGTACAGTCCATCGACAAAGTGGTGGCCATCGTCGACAACGACGTGGTCATGCAGAGCCAACTGGACCAACGGGTTCACGAAGTCCAACAAACCATCGCCAAGCGTGGCTCGGCTGTTCCACCGGCCGGCGTGCTGGAACAACAGGTGCTTGAGCGCCTGATCGTCGAAAACCTGCAACTGCAGATCGGCGAACGTTCCGGCATCCGCATCACCGATGAAGAGCTGAACCAGGCGATCGGCACCATTGCCCAGCGCAACAACATGACCGTGGACCAATTCCGCGCCGCCCTGTCCCGCGATGGCCTGTCTTATGAAGACGCTCGTGAGCAAGTGCGCCGTGAAATGATCATCAGCCGTGTGCGTCAGCGTCGAGTCGCCGAGCGCATCCAGGTCACCGAGCAGGAAGTGAAGAATTTCCTCGCCTCTGACCTGGGCAAGATGCAGCTGTCGGAAGAACTGCACCTGGCCAACATCCTGATTCCGACCCCGGAAAGCGCCAACTCCGAAGCGATTCAGGCTGCGTACCGCCAGGCGATGGAGGTTTACCAGCAACTCAAGCAGGGCGCCGACTTCACCCAACTGGCGATTGCCAAATCCGGCAGCGACAACGCCCTGGAAGGCGGCGACATGGGCTGGCGCAAGGCCGCTCAACTGCCACCGCCGTTCGACCGTGAACTGAGTGCCATGTCCGTCGGTGACATCACCCAACCAGCACGTACCCCTGGCGGTTTCATCATCCTCAAGCTGCTGGAAAAACGCGGCGGTGGTAATCAGACCCGTGACGAAGTCCACGTTCGTCACATCCTGATCAAGCCGAGCGAAATCCGCAGCGAAGAAGAAACCAAGCGCCTGGCGCAGAAACTCTACGAGCGCATCGAAGCGGGTGAAGACTTCGCCGAACTGGCAAAGACCTACTCCGAAGACCCAGGTTCTGCCCTCAACGGCGGCGACCTGAACTGGATCGATCCGAACGCACTGGTACCGGAATTCCGTACCGTGATGAACAACACCCCGCAAGGTCAGTTGTCCAAACCGTTCAAGAGCCCGTATGGCTGGCACGTCCTGGAAGTCCTTGGCCGTCGCGCCACCGACAGCACCAGCCAGGCGCGCGATCAACAAGCGATGACTGTGTTGCGTAACCGCAAGTACGACGAAGAGCTGCAAACCTGGTTGCGTCAGATCCGTGACGAAGCCTACGTTGAAATCAAGCTCCCTGGCGTCGACCAGGCGCCGAAGTGAAACCCAGACGTTTCGCTCTGACACCCGGCGAACCAGCCGGCATAGGTCCCGACCTGTGCCTGCTGCTCGCCTCGCACGCCCAGCCACACCCCCTGATAGCCATCACCAGCCGCGACCTGCTCCTCGAGCGGGCCGCGCAGCTGGGCGTGGCCGTTGATCTGCTGAGCGTCAGCCCCGGGCACTGGCCGGACGTTCCCGCGCCCGCCAACAGCCTGTACGTCTGGGATACACCACTCAACGCCCCGGTCGTTGCAGGTCAACTGGACCCGGCCAATGCCGCCTTTGTCCTGCAAACCCTGACCCGCGCGGGCCAAGGCTGCCTGGATGGCGACTTTGCCGGAATGATCACCGCCCCGGTGCACAAAGGCGTGATCAACGAATCCGGAATTGCCTTTTCCGGGCATACCGAATTCCTGGCCGACCTGACCCATACCAGCCAAGTGGTGATGATGCTTGCCACCCGTGGCTTGCGCGTCGCCCTGGTGACCACTCACCTGCCGTTGCGCGAGATTGCCGACGCAATTACCCCGCAGCGCCTGGAGCGGGTCACGCGGATCCTGCACGCCGACCTGCAACACAAATTCGGCATCGCCCAGCCACGCATCCTCGTCTGTGGACTCAACCCCCACGCTGGCGAAGGCGGCCACCTGGGCCATGAAGAAATCGATATCATCGAACCCACCCTTGAGCGTCTGCGCGGCGAAGGCATGGACCTGCGTGGTCCCCTGCCCGCCGACACTCTGTTTACCCCCAAATATCTGGAGCACTGCGACGCAGTGCTGGCGATGTACCACGACCAGGGCCTGCCGGTGTTGAAGTACAAAGGCTTCGGCGCGGCAGTCAACGTGACCCTGGGCTTGCCGATCATCCGCACTTCAGTCGACCACGGCACCGCCCTGGACTTGGCTGGCAGCGGAAAAATCGACACCGGCAGCCTGCAAGTTGCCCTGGAAACCGCCTACCAGATGGCCGAGACCCGTTTATGACCGAGCATTACCAACACCGGGCGCGCAAGCGCTTCGGCCAGAACTTCCTGCACGACGCCGGCGTAATCGACCGTATCCTGCGCTCCATCCACGCCAAGGCCGACGACCGCCTGCTGGAAATCGGCCCGGGCCAGGGTGCCCTGACCGAAGGCCTGCTCAACAGCGGCGCGCAGCTTGATGTCGTGGAGCTGGACAAGGACCTGATCCCGATCCTCAACCAGCAGTTCGCCGGCAAGAGCAACTTCAACCTGCACCAGGGCGATGCACTGAAGTTCGATTTCAACAGCCTGAATGCCGCGCCCAACAGCCTGCGCGTGGTCGGCAACCTGCCGTACAACATCTCCACGCCGTTGATTTTCCACCTGCTGAACAACGCCGGGATCATTCGCGACATGCACTTCATGCTGCAAAAGGAAGTGGTCGAGCGCCTGGCGGCGGGTCCTGGTGGTGGCGATTGGGGCCGTCTGTCGATCATGGTCCAGTACCACTGCCGGGTCGAACACCTGTTCAATGTCGGCCCTGGCGCGTTCAACCCGCCACCCAAAGTCGACTCGGCTATCGTGCGCCTGGTGCCCCACGCGGTACTGCCGCACCCGGCCAAGGACCACCGCCTGCTGGAGCGGGTCGTTCGCGAAGCCTTCAACCAGCGTCGCAAGACCCTGCGCAACACCCTCAAGGCCTTGCTCAGCAACGCTGAAATCGAAGCCGCCGGCGTCGATGGCAGCCTGCGCCCGGAACAGCTCGACCTGGCAGCCTTCGTGCGCCTGGCCGATCAGTTGGCAATCCAGCCCGCGCCGGCCGCTGAATAACTCAGAGCCCCTGTAGGAGCCAGCTTGCTGGCGATGGCGTCGGCAAAGTCGACAGATCCACTCGCTGGCAACCCAGCTCCTACAAGGCAGACCACATCGTTCTCCTGTCCTCGGCCACAGCATCTCTGGCCTACTGCCTGCCAGTTGGCCTAGACTGATCACCTCTCGCGTTAGGTAATCTGCGCTTTTGCTTTTAAGGCCTTCTTGCATGTCCGATCCTCGTTATCAGGTCGACGTCAGCGTCGTCACTCGCTTTCTGGCAGAACAGTCGCAACCCGAGCAGAACCGTTTCGCCTTCGCCTACACCATCACCGTGCACAACAACGGCTCGCTACCCGCCAAGTTGCTCTCGCGGCACTGGGTGATTACCGATGGTGACGGCCATGTCGAAGAGGTTCGTGGTGCGGGCGTGGTTGGCCTGCAACCGTTGATCGCCGCCGGCCAGAGCCACACCTACAGCAGCGGCACCGTAATGACCACCCGCGTCGGCAACATGCAGGGCAGTTACCAGATGCTCGCCGAAGACGGTACACACTTCGACGCCATCATCGCGCCCTTCCGCCTGGCGGTGCCCGGAGCCCTGCACTGATGGCGACGTATGCCGTCGGCGATCTGCAGGGCTGCCTCGAGCCGCTGCAGTGCCTGCTCAAGCAGGTCGCCTTCGATCCGCAGACCGACCGTCTGTGGCTGGTGGGCGACCTGGTCAACCGTGGCCCGCAGTCGCTGGAAACCTTGCGCTTCCTCTATAGCATCCGCCAGTCGCTGGTCTGTGTGCTGGGTAATCATGACCTGCACCTGCTGGCCGCCGGGAACAAGATCGAGCGCCTGAAGAAAGCCGACACCCTGCGCGAAATTCTCGAAGCGCCCGACGCCAAGGAACTGCTTGAGTGGCTGCGCCAGCAAAAGCTCCTGCACTACGACGAAATCCGCGACATGGTGCTGGTGCATGCCGGCATCCCGCCGCAGTGGTCCTTGCGCAAGGCCCTCAAGTGCGCCGCCGAAGTCGAGGCCGCCCTGCGCGATGACAACCTGTTCGCACCCTATCTGGACGGCATGTATGGCAACGAGCCGGCCAAGTGGGACAGCGACCTCAAAGGCGTGACTCGCCTGCGGGTGATCACCAACTACTTCACCCGCATGCGCTTTTGCACCAGCGAGGGCAAGCTTGACCTCAAGGGCAAGGAAGGCGCCGACACCGCGCCACCCGGCTACGCGCCCTGGTTCAAGCACAAGGATCGCAAGACTCGCGGCCTGAAGATCATTTTTGGCCACTGGGCCGCACTCGAAGGCCGGTGCGACGAGCCCGGCGTCATCGCCCTCGACACTGGCTGTGTCTGGGGCGGCGCCATGACCCTGCTGAACATCGACACCGGCGTACGCCTGAGTTGCCAGTGCGACGAGCACGGCCATGTTGCGTCGCCTGTCGCCCCACCTACCCCCGAACCATTGTCGGCCAGCGTCAAGCGCTAGGCTGCGCTGTCAGTCTGGCCACAGGAGCCCGCCATGAGCGAATTCAAACGTATCCCCCCCGAACAAGCCCAAGCCCTGCGCGAACAAGGCGCCGTGCTGGTCGACATCCGCGACCCCGCGACCTACGCCGCGCTGCACATCAGCGGCTCCACGCACCTGGACAACCACTCCATCTCGGACTTCATCCGCGCCGCCGACCTCGACGCGCCAACGGTGGTGGTCTGCTACCACGGCAACTCCAGCCAGGGCGCTGCCGCCTACCTGGTCAGCCAGGGGTTTTCCGACGTCTACAGCATGGACGGTGGCTTCGAGCTGTGGCGTACGACGTATCCTTCGGAAACCGCGAAAAGTAGCGACGAATAATTTTTTTCAGCGCTCCAGCCCACGTCCCGCGTGGGCTGACGAACGGTCGTACACAACAAATTGCGCATTGCTCCTTTACCTCGCGGATTACCAACTATCCTTAGCCTCAGGCCATCCAAAACAGGGGAGAGCCGGTACACCGGCGAGCGGGTCATCGGGAGTAGCTTTCAGGGTTGATAGCTTTGAAGGTGTTCTGGGGGGGTAAAAAGCAGCTGAAATTGCGGCTGCTGACCAGCATCGACTGAATGATCCGACGTCGGCTCCACGTATCGAGCGAGGTGACGTCATGAGTATCTTTAGCCACTTCCAACAACGCTTCGAGTCAACACGCCAGGAAGAACTCTCGCTGCAGGAGTACCTGGAACTCTGCAAACAGGACCGTAGCGCCTACGTTTCCGCCGCCGAGCGTCTGCTGCTGGCAATCGGTGAACCCGAATTGCTGGACACTTCGACCAACTCGAGGCTGTCGCGCATTTTTTCCAACAAGGTGATCCGACGCTATCCGGCCTTCGAGGACTTCCACGGGATGGAAGAATGCATCGACCAGATCGTCTCCTACTTCCGCCACGCCGCACAGGGCCTGGAAGAGAAGAAACAGATCCTCTACCTGCTCGGCCCCGTCGGCGGCGGCAAGTCGTCCCTGGCCGAAAAGCTCAAACAACTGATCGAGAAAGTGCCCTTCTATGCCATCAAGGGCTCTCCAGTATTCGAGTCGCCACTGGGGCTGTTCAACGCCACCGAAGACGGCGCGATCCTGGAAGAAGACTTTGGCATTCCCCGGCGCTACCTGAACACCATCATGTCGCCTTGGGCGACCAAACGGCTGGCCGAATTCGGCGGCGACATCAGCCAGTTCCGCGTGGTCAAGCTCTACCCTTCGATCCTCAACCAGATCGCGGTCGCCAAGACCGAGCCGGGCGATGAGAACAACCAGGACATCTCGGCACTGGTGGGCAAGGTCGATATCCGCAAGCTCGAAGAATTCCCGCAAAACGACGCCGACGCCTACAGCTACTCGGGCGCCCTGTGCCGGGCCAACCAAGGCCTGATGGAATTCGTCGAGATGTTCAAGGCGCCGATCAAGGTCTTGCACCCACTGCTGACCGCCACCCAGGAAGGCAACTACAACAGTACCGAAGGCCTGGGCGCGATTCCGTTCACCGGGATCCTGCTGGCGCACTCCAACGAATCGGAGTGGCACACCTTCCGCAACAACAAGAACAACGAAGCCTTCATCGACCGGATCTACATCGTCAAGGTGCCTTACTGCCTGCGGGTCAGCGATGAAGTGAAGATCTACGACAAACTGCTGTTCAACAGCTCCCTGGCCAAGGCTCACTGCGCCCCCGACACCTTGAAGATGCTCGCCCAGTTCACCGTGCTCTCGCGCCTCAAGGAGCCGGAAAACTCGAACATCTACTCGAAAATGCGGGTCTACGACGGTGAAAACCTCAAGGATACCGATCCGAAGGCCAAATCGATCCAGGAATACCGCGACACCGCCGGTGTCGACGAAGGCATGAACGGTCTTTCGACCCGGTTCGCCTTCAAGATCCTGTCGAAAGTCTTCAACTTCGACCCGCACGAAATCGCCGCCAACCCGGTGCACCTGCTTTACGTGCTGGAACAGCAGATCGAGCAGGAGCAGTTCCAGGCAGAAACCCGCGAACGGTACCTGCGCTTCCTCAAGGAATACCTGGCACCGCGCTACATCGAGTTCATCGGCAAGGAAATCCAGACCGCGTACCTGGAGTCCTACAGCGAGTATGGACAAAACATCTTCGACCGCTACGTGCTGTACGCGGACTTCTGGATTCAGGATCAGGAATACCGCGACCCGGAAACCGGCGAGATCCTCAACCGCGTCGCCCTGAACGAAGAACTGGAGAAAATCGAAAAACCGGCGGGCATCAGCAATCCGAAGGATTTCCGCAACGAAATCGTCAACTTCGTCCTGCGTGCCCGGGCCAACAACAACGGCAAGAACCCGACTTGGCTCAGCTACGAGAAACTGCGGGTGGTCATCGAGAAAAAAATGTTCTCGAACACCGAGGACCTGCTGCCGGTCATCAGCTTCAACGCCAAGGCCAGCAAAGAGGACCAACAAAAGCACAACGACTTCGTCACACGGATGGTCGAGCGCGGCTATACCGACAAACAGGTACGACTGCTCTCCGAGTGGTACCTGCGGGTCAGAAAATCACAGTAACCCGCTGCCGGTCAGACCGGTTGTCGTTAGCCAGAGGCCTGTCTACGTATTTTCTGTTACACAGGCCTCTGGAAGGTGTTCGAAAGTCGGTAGCGAGGTACAGGCAGCACCCTGAGCGCTTGGGGGAGCGTGAAACGTCCCTTGGCCTGAGTCCAGCTGCGTCACCGCTCGCCCCTTTCAGGACAGCTTCTAAGGAGCAGTCATGAGCTATGTGATCGACCGACGTCTCAATGGCAAGAACAAGAGCACGGTAAACCGTCAGCGGTTTCTGCGGCGTTACCGTGATCACATCAAAAAGGCCGTCGAAGAGGCGGTCAGTCGGCGTTCCATCACCGATATGGAACACGGCGAACAGATCAGCATTCCCGGTCGCGATATCGACGAACCGGTGCTTCATCACGGTCGTGGTGGCAAACAGACCGTGGTGCATCCGGGCAACAAGGAATTCACCAGCGGTGAGCATATTGCCCGTCCACCCGGTGGAGGTGGCGGTAAAGGCCCGGGCAAGGCCGGCAACTCCGGCGAAGGCATGGATGAGTTCGTCTTCCAGATTACCCAGGAAGAATTCCTCGAATTCATGTTCGAAGACCTGGAACTGCCCAACCTGGTCAAGCGCAACCTGACCGGTACCGACACCTTCAAGACCGTGCGAGCCGGCATCAGCAACGAAGGCAACCCATCGCGGATCAACATCATCCGCACCCTGCGCTCAGCCCATGCCAGGCGTATCGCCCTGTCCGGCAGCAGCCGCGCCAAACTGCGCGACGCCAAGGACGAACTGGCACGACTGAAACTGGAAGAACCAGACAACTTCGGCGATATCCAGGAAATCGAAGCAGAAATCGAGCGTCTTAGCGCACGTATTCACCGCGTACCGTTCCTGGACACCTTCGACCTCAAGTACAACCTGCTGATCAAGCAACCCAACCCCAGCTCCAAGGCGGTGATGTTTTGCCTGATGGACGTTTCCGGCTCCATGACCCAGGCGACCAAGGACATCGCCAAGCGCTTCTTCATCCTGTTGTACCTGTTCCTCAAGCGTAACTACGACAAGATCGACGTAGTCTTCATCCGCCACCACACCAGTGCCCGGGAAGTGGACGAAGAGGAGTTTTTCTACTCCCGCGAAACCGGCGGCACCATCGTCTCCAGCGCCTTGAAACTGATGCAGGAGATCATGGCCGAGCGTTATCCAAGCAACGACTGGAACATCTACGCCGCCCAGGCCTCCGACGGCGACAACTGGAACGACGACTCGCCGATTTGCCGCGACATCCTGATCAACCAGATCATGCCGTTCGTGCAGTACTACACTTATGTGGAGATTACCCCGCGCGAACACCAGGCCCTGTGGTACGAATACGAGCGTATTGCCGAAGCCTTTTCCGACAATTTTGCCCAGCAGCAACTGGTTTCGGCCGGGGATATCTATCCGGTCTTCCGTGAACTCTTCCAGCGCAGGTTAGTGACATGACCGCCAAAGAGCAGAAGCGCCAACCCATCTCCACCGGCTCCGAATGGACATTCGAGCTGATCCAGGCCTACGACCGCGAAATCAGCCGTATTGCGGCCCGTTATGCGCTGGATACCTATCCCAACCAGATCGAAGTGATCACCGCCGAGCAAATGATGGATGCCTACGCCTCCGTGGGCATGCCCCTGGGCTACCACCACTGGTCCTATGGCAAACACTTCCTCAGCACCGAAAAATCCTACAGCCGAGGCCAGATGGGGCTGGCCTACGAAATCGTGATCAACTCGGACCCCTGCATCGCCTACCTGATGGAAGAAAACACCATCTGCATGCAGGCATTGGTGGTGGCCCATGCCTGCTACGGCCACAACAGCTTTTTCAAGGGCAACTACCTGTTCCGCACCTGGACCGATGCCAGCTCGATCATCGATTACCTGGTGTTTGCCAAGCAGTACATCATGCAATGCGAGGAGCGCCATGGCATCGACGCCGTCGAGGACCTGCTGGACTCCTGCCACGCCTTGATGAACTACGGCGTCGACCGCTACAAACGCCCATACCCGATCTCGGCGGAGGAAGAACGGCGCCGCCAGAAAGACCGTGAAGAACACCTGCAAAAGCAGATCAACGACCTGTGGCGCACCATTCCCAAGGGTGCCGACAAGTACAACGAGAAAGACAACGCGCGTTTTCCCGCCGAACCCCAGGAGAACATCCTGTATTTCATCGAGAAGCACGCGCCGCTGCTGGAGCCCTGGCAGCGGGAAATCGTGCGCATCGTGCGCAAGATCGCCCAGTATTTCTACCCGCAACGCCAGACCCAGGTGATGAACGAAGGTTGGGCGACGTTCTGGCACTACACCTTGATGAACGACCTGTATGACGAAGGCCTGGTCACCGACGGTTTCATGATGGAGTTCCTCACCTCGCACACCAGCGTGGTCTACCAGCCGGGGTTCGACAGCCCGTACTACAGCGGGATCAACCCCTACACCCTGGGTTTTGCCATGTACCGCGATATCCGGCGCATGTGCGAAGAGCCCACCGAGGAAGATTACCGCTGGTTCCCGGACGTCGCCGGGACCGACTGGCTGTCGAGCATCAAGTTCGCCATGAGCAGCTTCAAGGATGAGAGCTTCATCCTGCAGTACCTGTCGCCCAAGGTGATCCGCGACCTGAAGCTGTTCAGCATCCTCGATGACGACCAGAAGGACGACCTGCTGGTGCCCGCCATCCATGACGAGGACGGTTACCGGACTATCCGGGAAACCCTGGCGGCCCAGTACAACCTGGGCAATCGTGAACCCAACGTGCAGATCTACAGCATCGACCGCCGTGGCGACCGCTCGCTGACCTTGCGCCATCAACAACACGATCGCAAACCCCTGGGAGAGTCGACCGAGGAAGTACTCAAGCACCTGCACCGTTTGTGGGGCTTCGATATTCACCTGGAAACCCTGCAAGGCGACCAGGTCATGAAAACCCATCACGTCCCGCCCAGATCGGAGCACAGCGAGGGCGACTACGGCCGGCTCGACCTGGCCGTCATTCATCTTTGAAACCAACCTGGCCTCCGTTGGCTCGATGCAAGGGTTATCCTGTCGAGCTAACGGAGGTTTTTTATGCAGATTTATAAAGTCGGCGGCGCAGTGCGAGATCGCCTGCTCGGCAAACCTGTTACCGATATCGACTGGGTCGTGGTGGGTGCCAGCACCGAAGAGATGCTCGCCAAGGGCTTTCGCCCGGTCGGTGCAGACTTCCCGGTGTTCCTGCACCCCAGGACGGGGGAGGAATATGCCCTCGCCCGCACCGAACGCAAGAGCGGGCGCGGGTATGGCGGGTTCACCTTTCACGCCAGCCCCGAAGTGACCCTGGAAGAAGACCTGATTCGCCGGGATCTGACGATCAACGCCATGGCCGAAGACGATCACGGCCAATTGACCGACCCCTACCAGGGTCAACGCGACCTCCAGGCCCGCGTACTGCGCCACGTTTCCCCCGCGTTCGCCGAAGATCCCCTACGGGTCCTGCGGGTTGCCCGCTTCGCCGCCCGGTATGCCGCGCTCGGTTTCACCGTAGCCCCAGAGACCCTGGAGCTGATGCGCCAACTCAGTGAATCCGGCGAATTGCAGGCACTGACTGCCGAGCGCAGCTGGAAGGAAATCTCCCGCGCCCTGATGGAGGAGCAGCCCCAGGTGTTCATTCAGGTGCTACGCGACTGTGGCGCACTGAAGGTTTTGTTGCCGGAGATTGATGCGCTGTTCGGCGTGCCCCAACCCGAAGTCCATCACCCGGAAATCGACAGCGGCGTGCATACCTTGAGCGTCCTGCACCAGGCCGCCCTACACAAACAACCGCTGACTGTGCGCTGGGCCTGCTTGCTGCACGATCTGGGGAAAGGCCTGACCCCACAAGACGAGTGGCCCCGGCACATTGCCCATGAACACAAGGGCCTAAAGTTGATCAAGGCGGTCAATAACCGCTTCAAGGCTCCGCGCGACTGCCAGGAACTGGCATTGCTGGTGGGCGAGTACCACACCCACGGCCACCGCGCACTGGAGCTAAAGCCCTCGACCTTACTCGAACTGCTGCAAAGCTTTGACGTTTATCGGCGCCCGCAGCGCTTCGAAGAATTCATCGTCGCCTGCGAGATGGACGCTCGTGGGCGCAAGGGCCTGGAGCAAAGAGGTTATCCACAAGCGGATTACTTGCGTGGCGCAGCGACCGCCGCTCGCAACGTGGCGGTTCAGCCGTTGCTGGAACAGGGATTCAAGGGCCCGGAACTGGGCGAAGCGCTCAAGCGCGAACGGCTCAAGGCACTGAAAGCCTACAAAGAGGCGGCATCTGCCTGAAAAGCATCGCGGGCAAGCGGAGCACCGCCCGGCCAGCTCCCACATGGACGGTGTTCATCCTGGATGTGGGAGCTGGGGTCAGAGCAGATTCAAAGGCGTCAGCGGCTCTCCACGCCACTCGAATGCCACCGGCGCCAACACCTGATCAATCTGCGCCCCAGCCCACAGCGTCGCGAAGCTTTTTCCCGCGCCCGGATGCACCCGGTCCGGGGCAATCAGCGACAACGGCCACAACACAAAAGCATTTTTCAGAATTTCGGCACGCGGAAGAGTCAAACCGTCAAAGTTGCCCACCAGATCGCCGTACAACAACACGTCGATATCCAGCGGCAAACCCTTGCGATCCGGCGCGTAACGGCCGTTATCGGCCTCGATGAACTTCAAGCGGCGATCCAGTTCGATCAACGGCAGGTCGGTAAACGCCGACACCACAAAGTTGAAAAACGGCCCGCTCTTGATTCCCACCGGCTGGCTTTCGAATACCGCCGAGCAGCGCATATCCACCAAAAACCCACTCAGCGCTTCCAGCCCCGCCAACAAATGGGTTTCACGCTCGACATTACTGCCCAGCCCAAGAAATACCTGAGTTAGCGACATCCGCGCTCGATCTCCACGCCCACGCCAGTAGCAGCCGGAACGGCCCCTGGCTTGGTCAGTTTGAGACGCATCCAGGTGATCTTGAATTCGCTCATCAACACTTCGGCCAGGCGCTCGGCAAAAGTCTCCACCAACTGGAACTGGGCTTGCTCGGCAAACGCCTGGATACGCGTCGAAACACTGGCGTAATCGAGCGCCAGGGTCAGGTCATCGCCGGCTGCTGCCGGACGATTGTCCCAGGCAAAGCTCAGATCAAGACGCAGGCACTGACGGATGCCGCGCTCCCAGTCGTAGGCACCGATTACCGTGTCGACTTCCAGGCCCTCGATAAACACTCTGTCCAAGCACTTTTCTCCGCAGCACGACAAGGGCGCAATGCGCCGTTAGAATCAGGGCGTCCTCGCCCGGAATAGTTAGCATGTTTTGGTCACTGGCGATTTTCGCCTACCTGCTTGGCTCGCTGTCCTTCGCCATTTTGCTCAGCCGCCTGACCGGTAACCCCGATCCGCGAATGAGTGGCTCGGGTAATGCCGGCGCCACCAACATGTTACGCCTGGCGGGAAAAAAACTCGCGGTCCTGACGTTGCTGGGCGACCTGTGCAAAGGCCTGCTGCCGGTTCTGCTGGCGGCCATCGCCGGGCTGTCGATCCAACAACAGGCCTGGGTCGGTATCTGCGCCGTCATCGGCCACCTGTTCCCGCTGTACTTTCGCTTTCGCGGCGGCAAAGGCGTGGCGACCGCCGCCGGCATGCTGCTGGGGCTCTACCCGCCGGCTGCACTCCTGGCCATTGGCGGCTGGCTGCTGACCTTCTACCTGACCCGCACCAGCTCGCTGGCGGCGTTGATCGCCACACCCCTGACCTTGCCATTGCTGGCCTGGCAGGAGCCAGCAGCGCTGCTGCCCATGAGCGTCCTGACGATCCTGATCGTCTGGCGCCACCGCGGCAATCTACGCGACCTGTTTGCCGGGCGCGAACGGCATTTTTAACCCCGCCCCCTGAGCCACCTTCACCAGACCCGGTTTACAGCGCCGACAACTGCTCCATTGGCCAACGTGCCTGCACGCTGATCGCCAGGCTTTCATGCTGCCCAGCCTGCAGACGCTGGCAGCCGGCAAAAGCGATCATCGCGCCGTTATCGGTGCAGAACTCCGGGCGGGCGTAGTAAACGTCGCCCTTCATGTCACCGAGCATTTTCTCCAGGGAAACCCGCAAAGCCTTGTTCGCGCTCACGCCGCCAGCGATCACCAGACGCTTGAGACCCGCCTGTTTCAAGGCGCGCTTGCACTTGACGGTCAAAGTCTCCACCACCGCCTGCTGGAAGGCCAGTGCGATGTCGCTACGAGTCTGCTCGCTGTCGTCTCCAGCGCTGACGCACTGCTGCCAGGTGTTCAGCGCAAAGGTTTTCAGGCCACTGAAGCTGAACGCCAGGCCCGGCCGGTCGCACATCGGCCGCGGGAAGGTGAATCGTCCCGGTACACCGTGCTCTGCCAGACGAGCGATTTCCGGACCGCCGGGGTAATTGAGTCCCATCATCTTCGCCGTCTTGTCGAATGCTTCACCCGCGGCATCGTCGAGGGTCTCGCCCAACAGCTCGTATTGACCGATTGCATCGACCCGCACCAGTTGCGTATGCCCACCGGAGACCAACAAAGCGACGAACGGAAATTCGGGCGGTTGCGGCTCGAGCATCGGCGCCAGCAAATGCCCTTCCATGTGGTGCACGCCGAGGGCCGGAATACCCCAGGCAAACGCCAGCGCCTGGGCGCAGGAAGCCCCCACCAGCAAGGCGCCCACCAGGCCGGGACCCGCGGTGTAGGCGATCGCGTCGATCTCGGTCGGCACGCAGTCCGCCTCAGCCAAGACCTGACGGATCAAGGGCAGCATGCGTTTGACGTGATCCCGTGAAGCCAGCTCTGGCACCACGCCACCATAGGCACGGTGCAGGTCGATCTGACTGAACAGTGCGTCGGCCAGCAGACCTTTTTCACTGTCGTAAAGTGCGACGCCGGTTTCGTCGCAGGAGGTTTCTAATCCCAGTACTAGCATGGGTTTGCGCCTTGTTTAGGCTAAATTCGAAGGCGCGCATAATAGTCCCCATGGGATGCCCCGACCAGCGGTTTTCGATCAGAGGCTTTGCATTCCGAGCGATGAGGGGTTAACATCCGCAACCCTTAAAAACCGACGTCTTCAAGTGCTCTTTTGCCGCGAGGATGTTGACCCCGGTAATGAATGAAGGTAGCTCTGGATGCCAGCCGTCAAAGTAAAAGAGAACGAACCCTTCGACGTAGCTCTGCGTCGTTTCAAGCGCTCCTGCGAAAAAGCCGGTGTACTGGCTGAAGTTCGTAGCCGCGAATTTTACGAGAAGCCAACTTCTGAGCGTAAGCGCAAAGCAGCAGCCGCTGTTAAGCGTCACGCCAAGAAAGTTCAGCGCGAACAGCGCCGCGCCGTTCGTCTGTACTAATACACAGACGATCGTAGCAAGCTTCTGCCAAGCCCGGCCCTCAGCCGGGCTTATGGCATTTGCGGATATCGCTTGATGCTTCACTGTCAAAGCCGCAGACGCGACCGCGACAAACTGCTTTACACGTCAGACCTGGCTCTTTTGCCAGCAGTGCACGTCTCTTCTGACGAGCCTTCCAAGGCTACTGACGAGCACACCCTACTGATTCCTCTCAACGACGATCAGCCCAAGGCGCCTTCTTGCGTGCCTGCTTTTGAGCTATCCGAGGCCTGTCACCGGGCACTGCGGGACTCAGCGCAATACTTTCGAACAGTCGAACCCTGATTGGGACTAACCTCAGTGGATTTTCGGCGGATACACTCCCCTACCGCGAATACGCAGACGATACCTGGTCGAGCCGCACACTTGCCGCGCCTCAAAATCATGACCGGTATCCACTCGCCTCTCGCGTGGGCCAGATACTCACATGCAGTGATGACGAGAACGCCATGGCCGGGCTGATTCCCCAGAGCTTTATTGACGACCTTCTGAACCGCACCGACATCGTCGATGTGGTCAGCTCGCGGCTGCAAATGAAAAAAGCCGGCAAGAACTACACTGCCTGCTGCCCATTCCACAAAGAAAAGACCCCCTCCTTCAGCGTCAGCCCGGACAAACAGTTCTATTACTGCTTTGGCTGCGGCGCCGGAGGCAATGCCCTCGGCTTCCTCATGGACCACGACAACCTGGACTTCCCCCAGGCCGTCGAGGACTTGGCCAAAGCCGCCGGCATGGAAATTCCCCGCGAAGAAAGTGGCCGCCCGCACAAACCCCGGCAACCCACCGACTCGCCGCTGTACCCGCTCCTGAGCGCCGCTGCCGACTTTTACCGCCAGGCCCTGAAAAGCCATCCGGCGCGCAAAGCCGCGGTCGACTACCTGAAGGGCCGCGGCCTGACCGGTGAGATCGCCCGGGATTTCGGCCTGGGTTTTGCGCCTCCTGGCTGGGACAACCTGTTCAAACACTTGAGCAGCGACACCCTGCAACAGAAAGCCATGATCGATGCCGGCCTGCTGATCGAGAACGCCGAAAGCGGCAAGCGCTACGACCGCTTTCGCGATCGCGTGATGTTCCCGATCCGCGACAGCCGTGGACGCATCATCGCCTTTGGCGGCCGGGTCCTGGGCGACGACAAGCCGAAATACCTGAACTCACCGGAAACCCCGGTCTTTCATAAAGGCCAGGAACTCTACGGCCTGTATGAAGCGCGCAAGAACAACCGCAACCTCGACGAGATCATCGTCGTCGAGGGTTACATGGACGTCATCGCCCTGGCCCAGCAAGGCCTGCGCAACGCCGTCGCCACCCTCGGCACCGCCACCAGCGAAGAACACCTCAAGCGCCTGTTTCGGGTGGTGCCCAGCGTATTGTTCTGCTTCGATGGCGACCAAGCCGGGCGCAATGCCGCCTGGCGCGCCCTGGAGTCGACGCTGTCGAGCCTGCAGGACGGACGACGCGCACGCTTCCTGTTCCTGCCGGAAGGCGAAGACCCGGACACCCTGGTCCGCTCCGAAGGCACCGACGCCTTTCGTGCCCGCATCAACCAGCACGCACAACCCCTGGCCGACTATTTCTTCCAGCAGTTGATCGAAGAGTCCGACCCGCGCTCGCTTGAGGGCAAGGCCCACATGGCCACCCTCGCCGCGCCGCTGATCGACAAGGTGCCCGGGGCAAATCTGCGCACCCTGATGCGCCAGCGCCTGAGCGAAATCACTGGCCTCAACAGCGAAGCGGTCAGCCAACTGGTGCAAAGCGCACCACAAGAAGCGCCGCCAGCCTACGATCCAGGCATCGATTACGACGCCATGCCGGATTATTCCGACTACCATCAACCGCAGGAAGCCTACGCGCCCCAGCAGGAGTGGACGCCGAAAAAGTCTGGCGGCGGCAAGAAATGGGAAGACAAACCCTGGGACAAAAAAGGCAAGCGAGGCGGCGATCGCGATCAGCCACGTGCCCCGCGCGTCCCAGCCGCCGTCGAACCACCAACACTGGCCGCTTTACGCACGCTACTGCACCACCCGCAACTGGCGGAAAAAGTCGAGGACGCCGGGCACTTCGCGGCCGAGGACCACTCCAACACGCAATTGCTGGTGGCACTGCTCGAAGCGGTACAGAAGAATCCCAAGCTAAACTCATTTCAGTTGATTGCGCGCTGGCACGGGACCGAACAAGGTCGCCTGCTCAAGGCATTGGCCGAAAAGGAATGGTTGATTGATGGCGACAACCTTGAACAACAGTTTTTCGACACCATAACTAGCTTGTCAGCCCGCCAACGCGAGCGAAACCTGGAACAACTGCTCAGGAAAGCACGTCAAAGTGAGCTGAGTAGCGATGAGAAAAACCAACTGCGCGACCTTCTAAGTCGCAATGTTTCCGCATCAAGCCCGACCTCAACTGGCGCGTGAGGTCATAGCTCAGGTATAATCCTCGGCTTGTTTTTTGCCCGCCAAGACCTTCAGTGGATAGGGTGTTATGTCCGGAAAAGCGCAACAGCAGTCTCGTATCAAAGAGTTGATCACACTCGGTCGTGAGCAGGGCTACCTGACTTACGCGGAGGTCAACGACCACCTGCCGGAGGATATTTCAGATCCGGAACAGGTGGAAGACATCATCCGCATGATCAACGACATGGGGATCAACGTATTCGAGGTTGCGCCAGATAAGGATTCCCTTATGCTGGCCGACGCCGATACCGACGAAGCCGCGGCCGAAGAGGCAGCAGCAGCGTTGGCAGCGGTTGAGACCGACATTGGTCGCACTACCGACCCAGTGCGCATGTACATGCGTGAAATGGGTACCGTAGAGCTCCTCACTCGTGAAGGCGAAATTGAAATCGCCAAGCGTATTGAAGAGGGCATCCGTGAAGTGATGGGCGCGATTGCGCACTTCCCTGGCACGGTTGATCACATTCTCTCCGAATACACTCGCGTCACCACCGAAGGTGGTCGCCTGTCTGACGTCCTGAGCGGTTATATCGACCCGGACGACGGCATTGCGCCGCCTGCTGCAGAAGTGCCGCCGCCTGTCGACCCGAAAGCAGCGCCTGCTGCCGACGATGCCGAAGAAGACGACGCTGAAGCCAGTGACGACGAAGAAGAAGCCGAAAGCGGTCCGGATCCGGTCATCGCAGCCCAGCGTTTTGGCGCTGTTGCCGACCAGATGGAAATTACCCGCAAGGCCCTGAAAAAGCACGGTCGTGACCACAAGCAAGCAATTGCCGAAATGGTCGCGTTGGCCGAGCTGTTCATGCCGATCAAGCTGGTGCCCAAGCAATTCGAAGGCCTGGTCGAGCGTGTGCGCAGTGCCCTGGATCGTCTGCGTCAGCAAGAGCGCGCGATCATGCAACTCTGCGTACGTGATGCACGTATGCCGCGTGCCGACTTCCTGCGCCAGTTCCCGGGCAACGAAGTAGACGAAAGCTGGACCGAAGCACTGGCCAAAGGCAAAAGCAAATACGCTGAAGCCATCGGTCGCCTGCAACCGGACATCATTCGTTGCCAGCAGAAGCTGACCGCACTGCAAACCGAAACCGGTTTGACGATCGCCGAGATCAAGGACATCAACCGTCGCATGTCGATCGGTGAGGCCAAGGCCCGCCGCGCGAAGAAAGAGATGGTCGAAGCGAACTTGCGTCTGGTGATCTCCATCGCCAAGAAGTACACCAACCGTGGCCTGCAATTCCTTGACTTGATCCAGGAAGGCAACATCGGCTTGATGAAAGCGGTGGACAAGTTCGAATACCGTCGTGGCTACAAATTCTCGACTTATGCCACCTGGTGGATCCGTCAGGCGATCACTCGCTCGATCGCCGACCAGGCCCGCACCATCCGTATTCCGGTGCACATGATCGAGACGATCAACAAGCTCAACCGTATTTCCCGGCAGATGCTGCAGGAAATGGGTCGCGAACCGACCCCGGAAGAGCTGGGCGAACGCATGGAAATGCCTGAGGACAAGATCCGCAAGGTATTGAAGATCGCTAAAGAGCCGATCTCCATGGAAACCCCGATCGGTGATGACGAAGACTCCCACCTGGGTGACTTCATCGAAGACTCGACCATGCAGTCGCCAATCGATGTCGCTACCGTTGAGAGCCTTAAAGAAGCGACTCGCGAAGTACTCTCCGGCCTCACTGCCCGTGAAGCCAAGGTCCTGCGCATGCGTTTCGGCATCGACATGAATACCGACCACACCCTCGAGGAAGTTGGTAAGCAGTTCGACGTTACCCGTGAACGGATTCGTCAGATCGAAGCCAAGGCGCTGCGCAAGCTGCGCCACCCGACGAGAAGCGAGCATCTGCGCTCCTTCCTCGACGAGTGATCACAAAACCCCCGGCCCTGCCGGGGGTTTTGCTTTATGCAGATTAAATCCTCGCGACATCGCTCCCGCCGCCCAGCCCGTCTACACTCGAAACATTCCCCCCCAAGCCATAACGAGACCGTTATGCCCAGACTCCCGGCCGTGCTGCTACTGTCGCTGATGACCTGGACCGCAACGGCTGGCGCGCTGACTCTTAATGACGAAGAACGTGGCTGGCTGGCGGCTCATCCAGAGTTACGCCTGGGCGTCGACGCGTCGTGGCCGCCATTCGAGTTTCGTGACGAGCAAGGCCGCTACCAGGGCCTGGCGGCGGACTACATCAACGTCGTGCGCGATCGTCTGGCCGTCAAGGTTACTCCCGTGGAGCCGGTCAGTTGGACCGAGGTGCTGGACCAGGTCAAAAAGGGCAAGCTCGACCTGCTGCCCGGCATCATGTCCACCCCCGAGCGCCAGAACTACCTGGCCTTCACCCGACCCTACCTGGATTTCCCCATCGTTATCCTGGCCCATGTGGGAGGCGCCCAGCCCCATAACCTTGAGGACCTCTACGGCCTGAAAATCGCCGTGGTGGAAAACTACGCCCCGCACGAACTGCTGCGCACCCAGCACCCCGATCTCAACCTGGTGCCCTTGCCCAATGTCAGCTCGGCGCTGCAGGCCCTGGCTACCGATGAGGTCGACGCGGTTGTCGGCGACCTCGCGTCCAGTGTCTGGAGCCTGCGCCAACTCAAGCTCGATGGGCTCTACGTCAGCGGCGAAACCCCCTATCGCTACCAACTGGCGATGGCCGTGCCACGGGATAACAAACTGCTGGTAAGCATCCTCGACAAAGTGCTGGCCGACATGAGCCCCGGGGAAATCAGCGCCATCCAGGAGCACTGGGTAGGCAACGTCCTCGATCACCGGGGCTTCTGGTCCGACCTGTTGATCTATGGCCTGCCCGGTGTGGGCTTGCTGATCGCGATTCTCGCCGTGGTGATCCGCATCAATCGCCGCCTGAGCTCGGAAATTTCCCGGCGGGTCGCCCTGGAACAGGAACTGCGCAGCAGCGAATACCATTACCGCGGCCTGGTGGAGAGCCTGTCCGCCATCGCCTGGGAAGCACGCATCAGTGACTTCACCTACAGCTACGTGTCGCCCCACGCCGAAGATCTACTCGGTTACCCCCTGTCCCACTGGTTGATCCCCGGCTTCTGGCGCAACATCATTCACCCCGCCGACCTGACACGGGCCCAGAGCTTCTGCGATCACGAAGTGCTGGCCGGGCGCGATCACAGCCTCGACTACCGAGTGATCACGGCCGACGGGCGTTGCCTGTGGGTACGCGACATCGTCAGTCTGATCGAACACGGCCACGAGCCGATCATGCGTGGCCTGATGATCGACATCAGCGAAGCCAAGCGCACCGAAGAAGCCCTGCGCCTCTCCGAGCAGAAGTTTGCCTCGGTGTTCCAGCAGTGCCCGGACATCCTGGTGATTGCGCGCCTGTCCGACGGTTGCCTGCTGGAAGTCAACGAGGCCTTCGAGGAGCAGATCGGCCTGAGCGCCGAACAAGTGGTGGGACAAACCGCCACCGATCTGAACATCTGGGGCATTGCCGGCGTCGGCCCGGGACTGTTGCAGCGTTTGCAGGCCGGCAGCATTCGCAACCTGGAGATGCCCTTTCGCCGCAGCAATGGCCAAGTGTTCACCGGCCTGATCTCCGCCGAGCCCTTCGAGCTCGACACCACGCCAGCGCTGGTGGTGGTGGTCCGGGACATCAGCCAGCTCAAGGAAACCCAACAGCAACTGCAGACCTCCGAAGAGAAGTTCGCCAAGGCCTTCCATGCCTCACCTGATGGCCTGCTGCTCTCACGGGTCAGCGACGGTCTGCTGATCGAGGTCAACGAAGGGTTCAGCCGCATCACCGGTTTCAATAGCGCCATGTCCCTGGATCGCTCGACCCTCGACCTGGGGATCTGGGTCAACCTCAATGAGCGTCGCAAAATGCTCGACCTGCTCAAACGCGACGGCTTCGTGCGCGACTTCACCTGCCACATCCGGCGCAACGACGGGCAGATCCGTCTCTGCGAAATGTCCAGCCGACCGCTACCGATCGGCGAAGAAGAATGCATGCTGACCATCGCCCGGGACATTACCGAGCGGCACCTGATGCAGGAAAAACTGCAACAGGCTGCCACCGTGTTCGAGAGCACCGCCGAGGGCGTGTTGATCACCGACACCCAGCAGCACATCAGCGCCGTCAACCGTGCCTTCAGCGAGATTACCGGCTACAGCGAGACCGAAGCCCTGGGCCACACACCCCGGCTCCTGGCCTCGGGCCTGCACGACAGCGCCTTCTACGCGGCCATGTGGCATCAGTTGACCGCCGAGGGCCATTGGCAGGGCGAGATCTCCAACCGGCGCAAAAATGGCGAGCTGTACCCCAGCTGGCTGACCATCAGCGCGGTGCGCAACAAGGACCGCTTCATCACCCACTTCGTCGCGGTATTTGCCGATATTTCGAGCCTCAAGCACGCCCAGGCCAAGCTCGACTATCAGGCCCACCACGACCCGCTGACCGGCCTGCCGAACCGCACGCTGTTCGAAAACCGCCTGCTGACAGCCCTCAACGGCCAACGTGAACAGGGTGGCCTGGGGGCCGTGCTGTTTCTCGACCTCGACCGCTTCAAACACATCAACGACAGCCTCGGGCATCCAGTCGGCGACCTCCTGCTCAAGGGCATCGCCGTGCGGCTCAAGGAGCAACTGCGGGATATCGACACCGTGGCGCGCCTGGGCGGCGACGAGTTCATCATCCTGCTGCCGGGCCTGCAGCAAGCCAGCGATGCCGACAACATCGCCAACAAGCTGCTGAACTGCTTTGGCGCGCCGTTCCAGGCCGGTGAACATGAGTTCTTCATCAGCGCCAGCATCGGCACCAGCCTCTACCCCAAGGACGGTAGCGACGTCGCCACCCTGGTCAAGAACGCCGATGCGGCCATGTATCGCTCCAAGGCCAAAGGCCGCAACCGGGTCGAAAGCTATACCCGCGACCTCACTGCCCAGGCCAGCGAGCGCATAGCCCTGGAACATGAACTGCGTCGCGCCATCGAACGCAACGAATTGTCCCTGTACTACCAACCGAAAATCAGCCTCAACCATCCACGCCTGGTCGGCGCCGAAGCGCTGATCCGCTGGCACCACCCGACCTTCGGCGATGTACCGCCCGAGCACTTCATTTCCCTGGCCGAAGAAAACGGCATGATCCTGCAGATCGGCGACTGGGTACTGGAACAGGCCTGCCTGCAGATGCACGAATGGAGCAAGCGCTACGAGGGGTTCGGCTCACTATCGGTCAATCTCGCCGGCGCCCAACTGCGCCAGCCCAACCTCTTGGGGCGCATCGAACAACTGCTCAGGGACAACCACCTCAAACCCGGCCTGCTGCAACTGGAGATCACCGAAAACTTCATCATGAGCCAGGCCGAAGAAGCCCTGGAAGTCCTGCACCAACTCAAACGCCTGGGAGTGCAACTGGCCATCGACGACTTCGGCACCGGCTACTCCTCCCTCAGCTACCTCAAGCGCCTGCCGCTGGACTACCTGAAAATCGACCAGTCCTTCGTCCGCGGCCTGCCCGACGACCCCCACGACGTGGCCATCGTCCGCGCAATCATCGCCCTTGGCCGCAGCATGCAATTCACCATCATCGCCGAAGGCGTGGAAACCCAGGCCCAACAGCAGTTCCTCGCCGGCGAAGGCTGCGAACAGATCCAGGGCTACATCGTCAGCCTGCCCCTGCCCGCCGACGAATTCGCCGCAACCTTCCTTCGTATCGCAGTTTCGGACTTTTCGGATAGCACAGCCGAGAAACCATCGCTATAATCCGCGGCCTACTGAGGGCCTATAGCTCAGTTGGTTAGAGCAGAGGACTCATAATCCTTTGGTCCACGGTTCAAGTCCGTGTGGGCCCACCATACTCAAAGCCGCGCATTGCGCGGCTTTCGTGTTTCTGGATGGACCACTACATTGGCCGATGAGCTGCCCGTCCACAGTCCGTGGACGTCGACCGTAGAGGACTGCCCAATGCTAGCCAAGTGGATGGATTCAGTATCTAGACAAGCCAGCTAGTTTGTAGCCTTCAAGCCACAAATAATAACTAGGACACCCATTCTGTAGCCCGTGAGCCATAAATCAAATGTGGCGTCTCTTGCGCAGATGTAGCCCAAGAGCTACATTTTCCAGCATCAAATCTGTTTTAGATGCCCAGGGGCTACAAATGACCTCTCTCTACGATATTTCCGAAATGCTGAAACAGGCGCGTGGCGATGCGAAACTGAGCCAGGACGCACTGGCCAGCCGTGCCGGCGTTTCACGCACCACGGTAGCGCGCATGGAAACATTGGCCAAAGGCGATATGAGCGTCTCAGTGCTGGTTCGGCTGCTGGAAGCAGCAGGCTATGACCTGAAGCTAGTTAAAGCCGGGCACGAACGCACGGTTGAAGACATCCTCAGCGAACAGCGGTCAGGGAGTGCTTGAGCATGATCCTCGACGTTCACGTCAGCTCAAGGTTAGTGGCCAAGCTCTACCGGGAGCGCGATGAATACGTGCTGAAGTATCTTCCAGGAACAGCAGTGGAAGACTTTGTCAGCCTGACGATGCCTGTTCGCGAAGAAGCATGGCGCTGGCCCCGCGACCTGTTCCCTTTTTTCCGGCAAAACCTGCCCGAGGGTTATTTGCTCGGTGTTATCCGTGAAGAGTTTGGCCCGCTGCTCGATGGCACCGATCTGTCGCTGCTGGGCGTGGTGGGAGGCACCGGCATCGGCAGAGTCTCGGTCACGCCTGAAGGCATTCAGCCAGGCGTCGAGATGGCTCCCCTGGAGATCAACCACCTTCTCAGGGCGCAAAACACCACCGACCGATTCGCCGCACTGGTACGGCAATACGCTCGGGTAGCCGTTTCAGGGGTCGTGCCAAAATTCATTGCCACCGACGCCGCCGAACCTCGGGAGCCGCTAGGCAAACCGACCCTGCGCACGGGCTTTCACATCATCAAAGGCTCCGACGACACTACTCCTTTTCTAGGTTTCAACGAGTTCTACACCATGCGCGTACTGGCGCGGCTTAATGTCGTACCGGTTGCAACTTGTCGCATGTCTGAGGACGGCAAAATCCTGGTGGTAGATCGCTTCGACGTGAACGAGCACGGCCTCCCACGCTGCGGCGTCGAAGACGCCTGTGGGCTACTGGGTTTGCCGCCACATGAAAAGTACGCCCCCACCACCGAACGGGTGTGGAATGCCACACGGGCCTACATCCCCGCTGACCGTCTCCAGGCTCAACGCGAGCACCTAGGCTGGCAGCTACTGACCAACTACGTGGTGCGCAATGCCGACTGCCATTCGAAGAACATCGCGCTGTTTTATACCTCGCGTGCTGACGTGGCCTTTACTCCGGTCTATGACCTGGTGACCACTCAGGCCTACCCGCGCTTCGCTAGCAGCCCTCCTGGTCTGTCCGTAGGCGGAAGACAAACCTGGACACCGGGTCGATCACTGGAAACATTTTTCAAAGCCGTGCTGAGCATTCCTCCGAGCAAGTACGCTGCCATGGTCGAACAACTCTGCGAATCCGCCGTAGAGGTCGGACTCGAAGTTATCGAAGCATCGAGAAATGAGCCCGCTTGGCGCGATGTGGCCAAACACATGTTGCACGCCTGGAACGAAGGCATGGAAACATTGCGCAGCCCCAAAGCCGCCCCGCATTTTCGCGGCTTGGATACCGCCATCGAAGAGGCTGGTTTCTCAGGGCCGCGCAAAACAGAGCGCAGCCGAGAGGTGATTGGTCGCTCTGAATTGCTGGCAAAGAAGCACTGAAACTATAGCTGGGGGCCAACTGGTTTAAACCACTCCCCACAGCAGCCTTGCGCTGCGACGCCCCAGTGAGCCAAATATCCGAAGATTGGCATTGAAGCGACTTTCGTGTTTCTAGTCGACGCGCGCTGATTCACCCCTAACCACGCTAATCAAATGTCCAGCTATCCCTGCCGTGAGGCGAATAACTTTCATCAAGCGTTGGCATGGCGGCCGGAACTATAGCGAACTCACCATCCAGAGCCCCCAGGACTCGTGCATAAGCGACCATGCCCACCGACAGATCACCCTTTTCGATGGCGATAACCTTCTGTCGAGTGATGCCCGCCAGGGCCGCGAGGCGGGCTTGGGTCAGCCCGCGATTCAGGCGGCGTTGGCGGAGCTGTTCATACCCTCAATATTCCCCGCCCTTCGTTCCCTGCAACAGCTTTCCCAGCTATTTGCGACCGCCTGCCCATTCGTGCGTTTAGGGGTTGGTCACATCACTCAGCATTTGCTAGATTCGAGCCTTGCCTGCCTGGCGAGCCTGAGAGTTGTGGGCGTCATTCCGTGCTTGAATCAGCCGCGACTGATCCCGTTTCCGGGCGTATAAAAAAACATCAATACAGTCAATGGCATACCTAGCGGACATCGGACATGGAAGTAGTTCAGGCACATCCAGCAGTAGACTCCAGGTTGAGTCATGTGCGTGATTTCGAAGAGTGTCGCCACACCGAGAGCGGCGCTGTGTTTATTATCGCCTCGGGCAGTTCGGCCAAGGACTTCCCGATCGAAGAATTCGCTCACATCCCGATGATCACCATGAATGGTGCGATCTCGCTGTTCAGCAAGACGGCCATCCGGCCGCACTTCTACGTTTGCACCGACATGAGCTTTCCGCTCCAGCAGCCTGAGTTTTTTGCCCATGCGATGAAAATCAGCCAACGGGTTGCCTTGTGGGCAGAGTATGCGCGCCGCACAAACGTGCACCCGGCGGGGAAACTGTTCACGCTCAAACGTGCCCCGAAACAAACCTGGCTCGACTATTTTTTTCGGCGCAACAAGAACCTGGTGCAAAGCCGTGCGCCCATCGGGCAACGAGCCAAGAGTATTGGCTTCAGCAAGAACCTCAGTGATGGTTTTTTTGATGCCCGCACGGTGGCCTATCTGGCATTGCAACTGGCCCACCACCTGGGCTTCAGCAAAGTGTTCCTGGTGGGGGTCGATCTGAATCAGTCCACCGGGCGTTTTTATGAAACCACAGGCTCAGTGCTCTCCCCTTGCGGCCTCGACAAGCATTTCCACACGCGGATTCTTCCCTCGTTGAAGTTGATGTCGAACAAAGTCATGGGGGAAAACTTCGCCGTGTATAACCTGTCCAGCAGCTCGCGGATTCCTGACAGTGTGATTCCGAGAATCGATCTCCCGGCCCTCAGAACCCTTCTCAAATGAGACCTTAAAGGGCGCAGTTGTCCCCCCAGCGCCGCCATGGATGTGCTGTAACATGCACGCCCACTGACCTGTGCTGTTGGAGAAGCCGTTTTGCCTGACACTCGCCCCCTCGCGCTCGATGAAATCGACCGCCAATTGATCGCCGCCTTGCAGCTCAACGCCCGCGAAAGCGTGGCCATGCTCGCCCGGCAACTGGGCATTGCGCGCACCACGGTGACGTCGCGGCTGACGCGCCTGGAAAAGGCCAAGGTGATCACCGGCTACGGCGTGCGCCTCGGCCAGCGAGTGGTCGACGGGGGCTTGCAGGCCTATGTCGGCATCACCGTGCAGCCGCGCTCCGGCAAGGAAGTACTGCGCCGCCTGAGCAGCATGGCCCAGGTCCAGCAACTCTGTGCGGTCAGCGGTGAGTTCGATTACGTCGCCTGGCTGCGCACCGAGTCGCCGGAGCAACTGGACCAATTGCTCGACCAGATCGGCAGCGTCGATGGCGTCGAGAAAACCACCACCTCGATCATCCTCAGCAGCAAGATCGACCGCGGCCAGCCAGTCTGACCAGAATATTCGTCATATCGAATCATCACCATGCAAAACGACGACACTTTGCGTCTTATTAACGTGCACTACGCTCCCTAGAATGGCGACAGTCTTTTCCTATACTCAGCACCTCGTGCGAGTCGCCAGCAAGGTCAGCCATGAACAACAACAATCGCCATCCTGCAGACGGTAAAAAACCGGTCACCATCTTCGGTCCCGACTTCCCTTTCGCCTTTGATGACTGGATCGAACACCCGGCCGGCCTGGGCAGCATCCCGGCGCACAACCACGGCGCGGAAGTGGCGATTGTCGGTGCCGGCATTGCCGGGCTGGTGGCGGCGTATGAGCTGATGAAGCTGGGCTTGAAACCGGTCGTCTACGAAGCCTCGAAAATGGGTGGGCGCCTGCGCTCCCAAGCCTTCGAAGGTGCCGAGGGGATCATTGCCGAACTGGGCGGCATGCGCTTCCCGGTGTCGTCCACCGCCTTCTATCACTACGTCGACAAGCTGGGGCTTGAGACCAAGCCCTTCCCCAACCCGCTGACGCCGGCCTCCGGCAGCACGGTCATCGACCTGGAAGGCCAGACCCACTACGCGCAAAAACTCGCCGACCTGCCCGCGCTATTCCAGGAAGTCGCCGACGCCTGGGCTGACGCCCTGGAGGACGGTTCGCGCTTTGGCGAGATCCAGCAAGCGATCCGCGACCGCGACGTACCGCGCCTCAAGGAGCTGTGGAACACCCTGGTGCCGCTGTGGGATGACCGCACCTTCTACGATTTCGTCGCCACCTCCAAAGCCTTCGCCAAGCTGTCGTTCCACCACCGCGAAGTGTTTGGCCAGGTCGGTTTCGGCACGGGCGGCTGGGACTCGGATTTCCCCAACTCGATGCTGGAAATCTTCCGCGTGGTGATGACCAACTGCGACGATCACCAGCACCTGGTGGTCGGCGGCGTCGAACAAGTACCGCTGGGTATCTGGCGTCATGTGCCGGAACGTTGTGCGCACTGGCCAGCGGGCACCAGCCTCAGCTCCCTGCACAACGGTGCGCCACGCACCGGGGTCAAGCGCATCGCCCGTGCTGCCGATGGGCGCTTCAGCGTCACCGACAACTGGGGTGATACCCGCGAGTACGCGGCGGTGCTGACCACCTGCCAAAGCTGGTTGCTGACCACCCAGATCGAGTGCGAAGAATCGCTATTCTCGCAAAAGATGTGGATGGCCCTGGACCGCACCCGCTACATGCAGTCGTCGAAGACCTTCGTCATGGTCGACCGGCCGTTCTGGAAAGACAAAGACCCGGAAACCGGCCGCGACCTGATGAGCATGACCCTCACCGATCGCCTGACCCGTGGCACCTACCTCTTCGACAACGGCGATGACAAGCCTGGGGTGATTTGCCTGTCGTACTCCTGGATGAGCGACGCGCTGAAAATGCTCCCGCAGCCGATCGAAAAACGGGTGAAACTGGCCCTCGATGCGCTGAAGAAGATCTACCCAAAAGTCGACATCGCCGCGCGCATCATCGGCGATCCGATTACTGTGTCCTGGGAAGCCGACCCGCACTTCCTCGGCGCGTTCAAAGGCGCCCTGCCCGGCCATTACCGCTACAACCAGCGGATGTACGCGCACTTCATGCAGCAGGAAATGCCGGCCGAGCAGCGCGGGATTTTTATCGCCGGCGATGACGTATCCTGGACCCCGGCCTGGGTCGAAGGCGCGGTGCAGACCTCGCTCAATGCGGTCTGGGGCATCATGAATCACTTCGGCGGCAGCACCCATGCCGAGAACCCGGGCCCGGGTGATGTGTTCAATGAAATCGGGCCAATCGCCCTGCCCGAGTAAGAGGAGTCCGAAATGCGCGTAGCCCTGTACCAATGCCCACCGCTGCCGCTGGACGTTGCCGCCAATCTGCATCGCCTGCAGCAGCTCGCGACAGAAGCCAAGGGCGCCGACCTGCTGGTGGTTCCGGAGATGTTCCTCACCGGCTACAACATCGGCGTCGACGCGGTCAATGTCCTGGCCCAGGTGTACAACGGTGAAGCCGCGCAACAGATCGCCCAGATCGCCAGAACCTCGGGGGTCGCCATCCTGTATGGCTACCCCGAGCGTGCCGAGGACGGGCAGATCTACAACGCCGTGCAGTTGATCGACGCGCAGGGCACGCGCCTGTGCAACTACCGCAAGACCCATCTGTTCGGCGACCTCGACCACTCGATGTTCAGCGCCGGCGAGGACGACTTTCCCCTGGTCGAGCTCAACGGTTGGAAGCTCGGTTTTTTGATCTGTTACGACCTGGAGTTCCCGGAGAACGCCCGGCGCCTGGCCTTGGCCGGAGCCGAGCTGATCCTGGTGCCGACGGCCAACATGATCCCCTTCGACTTCATCGCGGACGTCACCGTGCGCGCTCGTGCCTACGAGAACCAGTGCTACGTGGCCTACGCCAACTACTGCGGCAGTGAAGAGCAGATCCACTACTGCGGGCAAAGCAGCATCGCCGCACCGGATGGCAGCCGTATCGCCCAGGCTGGCCTCGATGAAGCGCTGATCGTCGGCACCCTGGATCGCCAATTGATGCTGGACTCGCGCGCCGCCAATCGCTATTTCCTCGATCGTCGGCCAGCACTCTACGACGCGCTGAACAAGCGCTGACCCAAGGTTTTCGCTAGCATGAGCACTTACCCAGTAGCGGAAGTGCTCATGCCTGCGCCGATCCACCCCCTTGTCCACCACGAAACCCTGGCCAACGGCCTGCGGCTTGCGCTGCGTCATGCGCCCGGTTTGAAACGGTGTGCCGCCGTGTTACGGGTGGCCGCCGGCAGCCACGACGCGCCCCTGGCCTGGCCTGGCCTGGCGCATTTCCTTGAGCACTTGCTGTTCCTTGGCACCGAACGATTTCCTGCCAGCGATGGGCTGATGGCCTACGTGCAACGTCAGGGCGGCCAGTTGAATGCGCAAACCGGCGAGCGCCGCACAGACTTTTTCTTCGAACTGCCGCCCGAGGCTTTTGCGGCGGGACTCGAGCGCCTGGGCGACATGCTCGCCCACCCGCGACTGCATCCAGACGAGCAACTGCGTGAACGGGAAGTGCTGCAAGCCGAGTACCTCGCCTGGTCCCAGGATGCCGCAGCCCAGCAACACCAGGCCCTGTTCGACGGCCTCGCGGCGGATCACCCCTTGCGCGGTTTCCACGCCGGCAATCGTGACAGCCTGGCGGTGCAGCACCCTGAGTTCCAACAAGCGCTCAAGGACTACTATCAGCGGTTTTACCAGACCGGGCAGATGACCTTGAGCCTGGTCGGCCCGCAGCCTGTAGATCAATTGCAGCGCTTGGCGCAGCTGTTGATCAACCCGTTGCGGGTCGGCGTCCGGCAACCGCAAAGTCCGCCGCACCCTTTGATGTCCGAGGCGGTCAGCAGTTATCAACAGGCCAGCGAACAGCAACTCAACCTGCTGTTCGCCTGCGAAGGGTTGCCCGAGTCATCCGCCGAAGCCCTGGACTATCTCTGCACCTGGCTCAATTGCGCCAAGCCCGGCGGCCTGCTCGCCGAGTTGCGCCAGCGCCAGTGGGTCGACAGCCTCAAGGCAACAGCGCTGTACCACTTTGCCGGGCAAGCGCTGCTGCATGTGCAGTTCCAGCTCAGTGCCACCGCTACCGCGCAGCCTGCCTCAATCCGCAGTCTGTTCAACGACTGGCTGAGCTTCTTCGGCCAGCAGTACACCGCGCCAAAACTCGGCGAAGAATATGCCCTGCTGCAGCAACGCAGGCGCCAGTCGAGCAACGCCTTGAGCCTCGCTCGCCTCGACATCGAGCCCGTGCAACCGCTGCTGCCTGAGTCCGCGGTCGGTGCCCTCGCGACGATCTTGCAACAGCTCGATCCGGCACCTGTGGATAACCCGGCCATCACCTGGCAACTGCCACCGCCCAATCCGTTCCTGCGCAGCGCCGAAGAGCCGCCAGCCGCCGGCCTGATTCGCGGCCAAACCAGTGCGCACCGGGGCTTGCGCACCTTCGCCCAGGACCGCACCCGCGGTCGTCGCGAGCGTTCGGCCTTGCAGTTCAACCTGGCGCTGCCAGACACCAGCGGTGAAGGGGCTGTGTGCCTGCGCTGGCGCCTGGCCTCAACTCCGTCGGCCAACCTGCAGCCGGTGCTGGCCCGCAGCCTGCAAGGCCTGATCGACGACGCCGGCCAAGCAGGCGTCGAATTGTCGTTCAGCGAAACTGGCGACCAATGGCTGCTGAAGTTGCTGGGTCGACATGAGCCGATGCCGGCAATTCTCGAACAGGCGCTGTTGTGCCTGACCCAGCCCGCCGCCGAACACTGGCACGCCACACAAGCGCCGCCAGGGTTGATCGCCATCCGACAATTGCTCAAGGCCCTGCCTGAGGTGTGCCTGGGCCAGACGCCAGGCGCGACAGCAGACGCTGCCGGCCCTGCGGACCTGCCCGCGATCTGGGCCAGTGCGCATTGGGATGGCCTGGCTGCCGGCCTGCCCGCCAGCGCACACACCACCATTACCCGGGCCCTGAGTCGGGCTCCGGGCATCGCCGACAGTGAGCCGATGCCACCCGTCGCCATCGCCGGTCAACGACTCTGGAGCACAGTGCCCTGCCAGGGTGGCGAGCACGCGCTCTTGTTGTTCTGCCCCACACCATCGCGGGACGTGGCCGACGAAGCCGCATGGCGCCTGCTGGCCCAGCTCAGCCAAACGCCTTACTACCAGCGCCTGCGGGTCGAACTGCAGTTGGGCTATGCAGTGTTCAGCGGGGTGCGGCAGATCCACGGGCAAACCGGCCTGCTGTTCGGCGTACAGTCGCCAGGTACCCCGGCAGCGCAACTGCTCGCTCACATCGAGGCGTTTATCCAGCAACTGCCAACGCAACTCGCCAGCCTGGACGATGCCGCGCTGGCCGAACAGTTGCAGACGCTGGCCGGACAACTCGACAGCCATACCCTGCCCTTGCCCCAGGCCTTCGAGCTGCTCTGGCAGGGCAAACTGGCCAACCACCCGTCGGATTACCTGATGCAATTGCAACAAGCTGTACTGAATCTGCAACGTCCCGCCCTGCTGCACGCCGCCCACTGCCTGGAGCAGGCCACAGGCGGATGGCGATGTGTATCCAGCGATGCCGGCCCACAGGGCGCGTGGCAAACGAGTGGGGGATCATTACCGGGGCTGTAATGGGTTTTCTTCGAGAGAAGTCTCCAATAAGCGGAAACGTTTCAGTAAGATAGCCACCTAAGCATCTGAACATCTCCGGTTGGAGATGGACTATATGTATAGGGTTCGATCATCCCATCCACTGAAGGAGCATCTTTATGACCTGGTCCAAACCTGCCTACACCGACCTGCGTATCGGCTTTGAAGTCACCATGTACTTCGCCAGCCGTTGATTTTGCCTGCGGGCGGAACACGCGGTACAACGCCTCGGCCAGCCCGGGGCGTTTTCATTTTTAGCGTTGATGTGATGGAGCAGCCATGTTTGTCCAGATTCTAGGTTCCGCCGCCGGCGGCGGATTTCCGCAGTGGAACTGCAACTGCGTGAACTGCGCAGGGTTTCGTGACGGCAGTCTGCGGGCCCACGCGCGTACCCAATCGTCGATCGCGATCTCCGATGACGGCGTGAACTGGGTGCTGTGCAACGCATCGCCGGACATCCGCGCGCAACTCCAGGGTTTTGCGCCGATGCAGCCTGGTCGCGCCCTGCGTGATACGGGCGTGCAGGCAATCATCCTGATGGACAGCCAGATCGACCACACCACCGGCCTGTTGAGCCTGCGTGAAGGCTGCCCGCACCAGGTCTGGTGTACCGACATGGTCCACGAAGACCTGAGCAGTGGCTTCCCGCTGTTCACCATGCTCAGCCACTGGAATGGCGGCCTTGACTGGAACCGCATCGAGCTCGACCAGAGTTTCAGCATCCCGGCCTGCCCCAACCTGCGTTTCAGCCCGTTGCCCCTGCGCAGCGCCGCACCACCGTACTCGCCCCATCGCTTCGACCCGCACCCGGGTGACAACATCGGCCTGATCGTCGAAGACCTGCGCACCGGTGGCAAACTGTTCTACGCCCCGGGGCTGGGCAAGGTCGACGCGCCGTTGCTGGAGATCATGGCCGGTAGCGACTGCCTGCTGGTGGATGGCACGCTGTGGGACGACGACGAAATGCAGCGCCGCGGCGTCGGCACCCGTACCGGTCGGGAAATGGGCCACCTGGCCCAGAACGGCCCGGGCGGTATGCTCGAAGTGCTGGAGCAACTGCCCAAGCAACGCAAGGTGCTGATCCACATCAACAACACCAATCCGATCCTCGATGAAGACTCGGCCGAGCGTGCCGAGCTGGTGCGGCGCAATGTTGAAGTGGCGTATGACGGCATGAGTATTGTGCTGTAGCGGATGGCCTCATCGCGAGCAAGCTCGCTCCCACATGGGATCTGTGGCGCATACAAAACCTGTGGGAGCGAGCTTGCTCGCGATGGCGTCCGAACAAGCACCAAAGCATCCACCGGATGTACACCGGAGAACCGCAATGACCGACACACCGCTGTCCCCCGCCGAGTTCGAAGCCGCGCTGCGGGCCAAGGGCGCCTACTACCACATCCATCACCCGTACC
>NZ_FYEC01000033.1:0-34296 GCF_900187635.1 Pseudomonas sp. Irchel 3H3
GCCCCGTTGACCACGCTGGCCGAACGCAGGCTTGAATCCGTGGGTAACCCGGCAGGACGCCGGGTTAGCCGCCCCGCGCCATGGATGGCGCGTGGCGGCGGCCCACGGATTCAAGCCGGAGTGAGGGAACACCGAGCCCAAGCGAGGTGCCAAGTGGTGGGGCAAGAGCCTTTTGCTTACTTTTGGGCTCCAAAAGTGAGCCGCTGTAAGAGCGGAACCATAGGTGGCCGTTACCGAAGAAATGGATATGTACTCGGCCTAATCCCACACCCCGGTCGGCCCAGAGGCCGCCACGGGAGCAAGTCCACGTAGATACCTATGCCCATCGCGGGCAAGCCCGCTCCCACCGGCAAAGTGTTGGGTCGATGGCCGTTTGATCCAGCCAATAGGGCCAAACCCCGAGGTTTATGGCAAACTTCGCGCCTATAAACGCCGGTCCCGCGGTTTTGCGTGTCTGCAGGCCAGGACGGATCGGAATAAAGCGACGCCAGGTCGATGCCCACTGACGGGATACGACCCTTTATGTATTGGTACGTCGGTGCCAATGCTTTCTGCCTGAACAGATTAGAGAAACGAGCATGCATAACGTCGTCATCAGCGGCACCGGCCTGTATACCCCGGCCAACAGCATCTCCAACGAAGAGCTGGTGCAGTCTTTCAATACTTACGTCGCCCAGTTCAACGCCGAAAACGCCCAGGCCATCGAGCGTGGCGAAGTCGAGGCGCTGACCGAGTCCAGCGCTGCCTTTATCGAAAAAGCTTCCGGGATCAAGAGCCGCTTTGTCATGGACAAGGAAGGCATTCTCGACCCCGCGCGCATGGCGCCACGCCTGCCTGAGCGCTCCAACGACGAATGGTCGGTGCTCTGCCAGATGGCCATCGGCGCTGCCGAACAAGCCCTGCAACGTGCCGGCAAGACCGCCGCGGACATCGACGGGGTGATCGTCGCCTGTTCTAACCTGCAGCGCGCCTATCCGGCCATTGCCATCGAAGTTCAGGAAGCCTTGGGCATCCAGGGGTTCGGGTTTGATATGAACGTGGCCTGCTCCTCGGCCACCTTCGGCATCCAGGCCGCCGCCAACAGCGTGCAACTGGGCCAGGCCCGGGCCATCCTGATGGTCAACCCGGAAGTCTGCACCGGTCACCTGAACTTCCGTGATCGCGACAGCCATTTCATCTTCGGCGACGCCGCCACGGCGGTGATCATCGAACGTGCTGACCTGGCGACCTCCCCGTACCAGTTCGATGTGGTCAGCACCAAGCTGTTGACCAAGTTCTCCAACAACATCCGCAACAACTTCGGCTTCCTCAACCGCGCAGCCGAAGAGGGCATCGGTGCCCGTGACAAGTTGTTCGTCCAGGAAGGCCGCAAGGTGTTCCGTGACGTTTGCCCGATGGTCGCGGAGCTGGTGGGCACCCACCTGCAGGAGAACAACCTGAACGTCAGCGACGTCAAGCGTTTCTGGCTGCACCAGGCCAACCTCAGCATGAACCACCTGATCGTCAAGAAGCTGCTGGGCCGTGAAGCCACGGAAGAAGAGGCACCGGTGATCCTCGACACTTACGCCAACACCAGTTCGGCCGGTTCGGTGATTGCTTTTCACAAGCATCAGGATGATCTGCCTGCCGGCTCCCTGGCGGTGCTCAGCTCCTTTGGCGCCGGTTACTCGATCGGCAGCGTGATTCTGCGCAAACGCTGATCCTGCGTTAGCAAAATGCCCCCCACAGCCTGCGGTCGCACCGCGGGCTGTCGCTTTGCCTCCCTCGTAATCGCCCTATCTCGCGGCTCTCAGCCCGCTCGACGACGCGTAGCAGATTTATTTCGATTCGAAGTAAAAAAGTTCCGTTGTCATCAAATCTTTATCTAATGGCAACTTGCCTGCAATACGTCCTCGCCAAGATTCCCTCCCAACACAAGCGGGCCTGAACCGCGTGTTTCCAGCTTTAGACCACCAATTAGGGGAACTCTTCGATGATCCGTAAGCACTTCGCCGGTTTTGCTGCCAGCGCACTGGCCATGGCAGTGACCGCCCAGGCTTTCGCTGGCACCGTCACCTCTGACGGCGCCGATATCGTAGTCAAGACCAAGGGCGGCCTCGAGGTCGCAACCACCGATAAAGAATTCAGCTTCAAACTGGGCGGCCGCGTGCAGGCGGACTACAGCCAGTTCGACGGCATCTACACCAAGAATGGTGACACTGCGGATGCGGCCTACTTGCGTCGCGCGTTCCTGGAATTGTCCGGTGTGCTCTACACCGACTGGGCCTACACCGTAAGCTACGACTTCTCCCACAACAGCGGCGACTCTGACAACGGCTACTTCGACGAAGCGTCCCTGGCCTACAACGGCTTCAAGCCGGTGTCGATCAAGGTCGGCCGTTTTGACCCGGACTTCGGCCTGGAAAAAGCCACCAGCTCCAAGTGGGTCACCGCGCCAGAGCGCAACATGGCCTATGACATGGTCGACTGGGCCAACGGTCACCAGAATGGCCTGGGCCTGCAAGCCTCGAGCACCTTTGCCGAGTCGTTCTATGCCTCTGCCGGCGTGTTCAGCAAGGACACCGACGACACTGACGGCAACAGCGTCAAGCAGGTCAACGGGCGCTTCGTCTTCGCCCCGATGCACGATGCCGGCAATGTCCTGCACTTCGGCCTGAACCTGGCGTCGCGTGATGTCTCGGATACGGCCTTCGACTCCCGTTATCGCACCCGGATGGGCATGCGTGGCGTGGAAACCCTGGGCGGCAACGATGCGGGCAGCAACGGCAACCGTCCGGTGCTGGGTGGCAGCTCCTCGTCGCCAGCCGGTTCTTTCGACCGCGACGACGCATTGGGTCTGGAAGCGGCCTTCGCCATGGGCCCAGCCTCGATCCAGGGTGAATACGTCACCCGCAAGACCAAGGCCGACGACAGCGCCTATGAAGACATCAAGGGCCACGGCTTCTACGTACAGGGCGCCTACACCCTGACTGGCGAATCGCGCGGCTATAAAGTCGGCAAGTTCGACGCAATCAAGCCGGCCAACAAGTCGATTGGTGCCTGGGAAGTGTTCTATCGCTACGACAGCCTGACCGTCGAAGACGACAACATCACCACCGCCACCCTGACCCGAGACGTCGGCGATGCCGAAGCCAAGGTGCACACCCTGGGTGTCAACTGGTACGCCAACGAAGCAGTGAAGATCTCCGCGGCCTACCTCAACGCCAAGACCGAGAAGGTCACCAACGCCACCGCAGCCAGCGGTACGACCCCGGCACAACGTACTGGCGATGACAACGGCGACGGTTTCGTGGTCCGCGCGCAATACGTGTTCTAAATCGCAGCACCCGCAGCACGAGCTCTTACTTCATCCGTTAAAGCTCCTTTCGTTTCCCCCGCCTCGGCGGGGTTTTTTTTATTTCGGCAAGCCTCAGGGATGGGCGATACTCGGCAGGTCTTGGGGTTGTGCCTGCGGGGAACAGAATGCCGTTACATGTTTTGGACAGTCTGTCCGCCATTGCGCCGACAGAGTGGGACGCCCTGGTACCCGACACTCAGCCGTTTCTGCGGCATGCTTTTCTCAGCAGCCTGGAAGACAGTGCCAGCCTCGGCCCGCACTCGGGCTGGCAGCCGGAACACCTGCTGCACATCGAAGACGGTCGCTTGCTGGCAGCGTTGCCCAGTTACCGCAAATGGCACTCCTATGGCGAGTACGTGTTCGACCACGCCTGGGCCGATGCCTGTGAGCGTGCGGGAATCGCCTATTACCCCAAGCTGCTGAGCGCCGTGCCGTTCAGTCCGGTCAGTGGCCCGCGCTTGCTCGCGGCTGATGGGCAGGATGGTGTCGAGTTGCTCAAGAGCTTGCCGGGGTATCTGGAGATCGAAGAACTCTCCAGCGCCCATATCAATTTCACCGATGCCTTTACCGACGCCGCCCTGGCCCAGCAACCGGGCTGGTTGCAGCGCATCGGCTGCCAGTATCACTGGCAGAATCGCGGCTACCGGGACTTCCAGGACTTTCTCGATGTGCTCAGTTCGCGCAAGCGCAAGCAGATGCGCAAGGAGCGTGAGCAGGTGGCGGGGCAGGGCATCGAGTTTGAATGGCTGGAGGGGAGGCAACTGGATCAGGCACAGTGGGATTTTGTCTATGCCTGCTACGCCAATACCTACGCCGTGCGCCGGCAGACACCCTACCTGACCCGGGAGTTTTTCAGCCTGCTGGCCGAGCGTATGCCGCAAGCAATTCGTGTGGTGTTGGCCAAGCAAGGTTCACGGCCGGTGGCCATGGCTTTCAGCCTGGTGGGCGGCGATAGTTTTTATGGTCGTTACTGGGGCTGCCTGGCGGAGTTCGATCGCCTGCACTTCGAGACCTGCTTTTATCAGGGCATGGACTATGCGATTGCCAATGGGTTCCAGCGCTTTGATGCCGGTGCCCAGGGCGAGCACAAGCTGATTCGTGGTTTTGAACCGGTGATCACCCATTCCTGGCATTACTTGCGTCACCCTGGACTCAAGTCGGCGGTGCAGGACTTCCTGGCGCGTGAGCGCGTCGGGGTCCTGGGCTATGCCGAGGAAGCGAGGAGCGCCTTGCCTTATCGACAAGGCTGATCCTCGCGTCAGCGCGCCGCTCAGTTGTCCTCTTTGCCCAGCCAGCGATAGACCACGCCGCCAATCACCGCGCCCAGCAGTGGTGCCAGCCAGAACAGCCACAGTTGCTGGATCGCCCAGCCGCCGACAATCAGCGCCGGTCCGGTGCTGCGTGCCGGGTTGACCGAGGTGTTGGTGACCGGAATCGAGATCAGGTGAATCAGGGTCAGTGCCAGGCCGATGGCGATCGGGGCAAAGCCTGCGGGTGCACGCTTGTCGGTGGCACCGAGGATGATCAGGATGAACATCGCGGTCATCACCAGCTCAGTGACAAAGCCTGCGGCCATCGAGTAGCCGCCGGGGGAGTGCTCACCGTAGCCGTTGGAAGCCAGGCCGCTGGCCAGCTCGAAGCCGGGTTTGCCACTGGCGATGAAGTAGAGCAGGGCGGCAGCGATGATCCCGCCGAGCACCTGGGCGATGACGTAGGCCGGCAGTTCCTTGGCCGGGAAACGCCCGCCGACCACCAGCCCGAGGGATACCGCCGGGTTGAGGTGGCAACCGGAGATGTGGCCGATGGCAAAGGCCATGGTCAGCACCGTCAGGCCAAACGCCAGTGATACCCCCAGCAGGCCGATGCCCACCTCGGGAAAACCCGCCGCCAGTACCGCACTGCCGCAACCACCCAAAACCAGCCAGAACGTACCTACCAACTCTGTAGCCGAACGTTTTAACAGAGACATGAGAGTGTGCCCTTTCGAGTTAACGCTGCCTTGTGCCTCCGCAGATGGACTACAGAACCATCTCCAGAACCTTTGCTGAGTGAAGCAGGGTTTTTCTGGAATGCCAGTGTGAGGAAAAACCCCAGAGGCTCTGAGCAAGGGGCTTTGGCGGCTTGTGGGGGCATATCGAGCAGCAGTTTGTGGTAGTGAGCCTGCTCGCGATGGCAGTGTGTCAGGCGTCATTGATGTTGGCTGTGCTGGCGCCATCGCGGGCAAGCCAGCTCGCTACGATTCAATCGATGCCGACAAATCCTCCGGTCTGGTGCTGCCACAGCCGTGCATACAAGCCGCCGTGGGCGAGCAGTTCGGCGTGGGTGCCGCTTTCGGCGATCTGGCCGTTTTCCAGGACTACCAGGCGGTCCATGCGGGCGATGGTGGAGAGGCGGTGGGCGATGGCGATCACCGTTTTGCCCTGCATCAGGGTTTCCAGGCTTTCCTGGATTGCTGCTTCGACTTCCGAGTCGAGGGCCGAGGTCGCTTCGTCCATGATCAGGATCGGCGCATCCTTGAGCAGCACCCGGGCGATGGCGATCCGTTGGCGCTGGCCGCCGGACAGTTTCACCCCGCGTTCCCCAACGTGGGCATCGAAGCCGCTCCGCCCTTCGGCGTCCGACAGCAGCGGGATGAATTCATCGGCGCGGGCCTTGTGCGCCGCCTCCCAGAGTTCGGCATCGCTGGCGTCGGGTTTGCCGTACAGCAAGTTGTCGCGGATCGAGCGGTGCAGCAGCGAGGTGTCCTGGGTGATCATGCCAATCCGCTCGCGCAGGCTTTCCTGGGCGACGTGGGCGATGTTCTGGCCGTCGATCAGGATCTGCCCGGCCTGCACGTCGTACAGGCGCAGCAGCAGGTTGACCAGGGTCGATTTGCCAGCGCCCGATGGGCCGATCAAGCCGATCTTCTCACCGGGCTTGATGACCAGGTTGAGGTCGCTGATGATTCCGCTTTTTTTTCCATAGTGGAACGCCACGTGCTCGAAGCGCACTTCGCCACGAGTCACTTCCAGGCGGGGCGCCGGTTCGCGGTCGGTCACGCTGATAGGCTGGGCGATAGTCTGCAGGCCGTCCTGGACCATGCCGATGTTTTCGAAAATGCCGTTGACCACCCACATGATCCAGCCCGACATGTTGACGATGCGGATCACCAGGCCGGTGGCCAGGGCAATCGCCCCCACCGAGATCAGCGACTGTGTCCACAGCCACAACGCCAGGCCGGTGGTGCCGACGATCAACAAGCCGTTCATGGTGGTGATGACCACGTCCATGCTGGTGACCACACGACCGGCCAACTGGGATTTTTCGGTCTGTTCCGCGATTGCCTCGCGGGCGTACTGCTGTTCGAAGTTGGTGTGGGCGAACAGTTTGAGGGTGGTGATGTTGGTGTAGCCGTCGACGATCCGCCCCATGAGTTTGGAGCGGGCATCGGACGACACCACCGAGCGCTCCTTGACCCGGGGCACGAAGTAGCAAAGGGCGGCGATGTAGGCGGCGATCCAGGTCAGCAGCGGGATCATCAGGCGCCAGTCGGCCTCGGCGAACAGCACCAGCGAGCTGATGGCATAGATCAGCACGTGCCACAACGCATCCACGGCTTGCACCGCGGAGTCGCGCAGCGAGTTGCCGGTTTGCATGATGCGCTGGGCGATGCGCCCGGCGAAGTCGTTCTGGAAGAAATTCAGGCTCTGCTTGAGCACGTAGCTGTGGTTCTGCCAGCGGATCATGCTGGTCATGCCGGGGCTCAGGGTCTGGTGCACCAGCAGGTCGTGCAGGCCGACAAACACTGGCCGCAGAATCAGGGCAACCACGGCCATCCAGGCCAGCTCGGCACCGTGCACCTTGAAGAAGTCGGCATTCGGTGTGCCCTGGGCGAGGTCGATGATCCGGCTCAGGTAGCTGAACAGCGCCACTTCGACCAACGCGGCAAACAGGCCCACCACCAGCAGCGCGACGAAGCTGGGCCAGACCTGGCGCAGGTAGTAGGTATAGAAGGGCAGCACCTGGTCGGGCGGGGCCGCCGTCGGGGCTTCACGGAAGATATCGATGAGTTTTTCGAAGCGGCGATAGAGCATCAGTCAAACGCCCGCGTACGGGCTCTCCTTTTTTTGATGCGAGCGGCGCGATCAACCATCCGCTGCCGCTCAGGACGCCCTGTACAGCTTAGTCGATGCGCTTGGCCGACTTGATCAGCACCGGGTCGATCGGCACGTTCTGCATGCCTTGTTTGGTGGTGGTTTGCGAGTTGACGATGATGTCGACGACGTCCATGCCCTTGACCACTTTGGCGAAGACCGCGTAGCCGGCATCGCGGCCCGGATTGAGGAAATCATTGTCGGCGACGTTGATGAAGAACTGGCTGGTGGCCGAGTCCGGATTGGACGTACGGGCCATCGACAGGGTGCCACGCACGTTGTGCAGGCCGTTGCTGGCTTCGTTCTTGATTGGTGCCTTGGTGTCTTTCTGCGCCATCTGTGGGGTGAAGCCACCGCCCTGGACCATGAAGCCCGGGATCACCCGGTGGAAAATGGTGTTGGTGTAGAAGCCGCTGTCGACGTACTCAAGGAAGTTCTTGGTACTGATCGGCGCCTTGACCGGGTCCAGTTCGATTTCGATCTGACCGTTGGTGGTCTCCAGCAGTACATGGGGAGCCTTGGCTGCTTCGGCGGCCATCAGGTTGGCGGCGAACAGTACGGAGCCGGCCACGAGGGCGATTTTTTTCAGCATGGGTCAGTGATCCTGGGTAGTGGTGTCGACTGTGGTTAAAAACTCAAGCAGGGTTTGGTTGAAGCGGTGTGGCTGATCCAGCGGGGTGGCGTGGCGGGAATCGTCGATCACCACCAGACGCGCATCGGGCAGCAGTTTGACATAGGCCGCCTTGAGCGCCACCGGGGTGTAGTCGCGGTCGGCGCTGATGACCAGGGTTGGACAGGTCACTCGTGACAGTCGTTCCTCGACCCCCCAGCCAACAATGGCGTTGAAGCTGGCGAGATAAGCACGTTTGTCGTTTTTTGCCCAGCGTTCGGCCATCTTTTGCCGCAGTCCGGCCTGCTCTGGCTTGGGGAACAGCTTGGCGCCCAGGGCTTTGCCGATGGTGCCCAGGCTCAGCACGTGCATCAGGCTCCAGCGCTTGAACCATTGCCAGTAATCATCGGCACTGCGCAGCTTGACCTGGGGGGCGCTGTTGACGATAGACAGGCTCTTGAGCAACGCCGGTTGATCTACCGCCAACTGAAAACCGATCATCCCGCCCATGGACAGTCCCACCAGGTGGGCCGGGCCAAGGTTGAGGTGCTCGATCAAGGCCACCAGGTCGGCGCTGAAGCCGGCAATGCTGTAGCGCTCGCGGGGTTTGTCGGAACGGCCATGGCCGCGCACATCGGGGACGATCACCCGATAGTGTGCCGCGAGCTGGGGAATCTGCTGCTCCCAGTCCAGGGTGCTCGAGCCCAGTCCGTGCACCAGCAGCAACGGTGTGCCGTGGCCATACTCCTCGTAGTGCAGGGTGCAACCTTCATGCTCGAAATAGGCCATGGCGCAACTCCTTGTCAGGCTTGTTCTGGGGCGGCGAACGGGGCATCCAGCGGCGCGGTGTCGAAGGTGCGCAGCAGTTCGATGAGGATCTGCGTGGCCGGACCCAGGGGTTTGTCCTTGTTTGAGTAGAGATAGAAACTGGGGTTGCGGCTGCCACCCTGGTCCAACGGTAGCAGCTTGAGCACGCCTTCCTTGAGTTCACGCTCGATCATGTGTCGCGGCAGCCAGGCAAACCCCAGGCCGCTGCTGACGAAGGTGGCTGCGGTGGCCAGGCTGCCGACGGTCCAGCGCTGCTCGGCACCCAGCCAGCCGACGTCGCGTGGCTGCTGCCGGCCGGAGTCGCGGATCACCACTTGCAACTGGCTTTCCAGGTCCTGGAAGTTCAACTCGCGATTGAGTCGGTGCAAGGAGTGCTCGGGGTGGGCCACGGCGACAAATTCGACATCGCTCAACTCTGCCCCGAGGTAGCCGGGAATGCTGAATCCACAGATGGCCAGGTCGGCCACGCCTTCGAGCAGCACCTCTTCGACCCCGGACAGCACTTCTTCGCGCAAGCGCACGCGGCAACCTCGGCTTTGCGGCATGAACGCGGTGAGCGCGCGGACCAGCCGGGCACTGGGGTAGGCAGCGTCGACCACCAGCCGCACCTCAGCCTCCCAGCCTTGCTCCATGTGGTGGGCCAGGTCTTCCAGCTGGCTGGCCTGCTTGACCAGTTGCCGCGAACGCCGCAACAGCACGCCACCGGCCTCGGTCAGCACCGCTTTGCGCCCGTCGATGCGCAGCAGCGGCACGCCGAGCTGATCCTGCATGCGCGCTACGGTATAGCTGACGGACGATTGCGAGCGGTGCAGCACTTCGGCCGCCTGAGCGAATCCGCCGTGGTCGACCACGGCCTGCAGCGTGCGCCATTGATCAAGGGTCACGCGGGGCGCTTTCATGATGGGCTCCTCTTGTCCTAAGCTGGCGGCTTCCATTGGAGGCTGCCGAATGAAAAAAATCTGTTGTGTGCTGCTGGCGATGTTGCCGTTGAGTGCGTTTGCCTATCCCATCGATGTTGAAAAACACCTCAATGATCTGAAGATTGACTACACCACCTACGCCACCGACTACGACATGGGCTCCATTACCCTGAACAACTACGGCGATAAAGCTGCCGACTGCAAGGTGATCTTCCGCAATGGCCCGGAGTCTCCACGCACCCGCCGAGTCAGTGTCGAGCCGGGGCGCAGCGCCGAGCTGTCGGCCAAGTTCAGCCGCAAGATCATCAAGCTCTACCTCACGGTGACCTGTACCCCGAAATGATGGGCAGCGGGACGCTGTGGTTGAGCATACGTGCTTATAAACGAATTTATTGATGGGTTATAGCAGTTATTTGCGCTTTTTCATCGATATGACTCTGTTTAATCTCCACTCCATCGACTTACAGCATTCACCGATGGAGGCTACATCCCATGTCCCGCGTTCTGATCATCGAAAGCAGTGCCCGCCAGCAAGACTCGGTATCCCGTCAACTGACCCAGACCTTCATCGAGCAGTGGCAGGCCGCACATCCGGCCGACTCGATCAGCGTCCGCGACCTGGCGAGCCAGCCGGTTCCGCACCTGGATGCCAACCTGCTGGGTGGCTGGATGAAACCTGCCGAGCAGCGCACTGACAGCGAACAGGCTTCGCTGGAGCGCTCCAACCTGCTGACCGACGAACTGTTGGCCGCCGATGTCCTGGTAATGGCCGCGCCGATGTACAACTTCGCGATCCCCAGCACCCTCAAGGCCTGGCTCGACCACGTGCTGCGTGCCGGGGTTACCTTCAAGTACACCGCCACCGGCCCGCAAGGCTTGCTCAGCGGCAAGCGCGCCTATGTGCTGACCGCTCGCGGCGGGATCTACGCTGGCAGCAACAGCGATCACCAGGAACCCTACCTGCGTCAGGTCATGGCCTTCATCGGTATCCACGACGTCACTTTTATTCATGCCGAAGGCATGAACCTGGGTGGCGACTTCCAGGCCAAGGGCCTGGACCAGGCTAACGCCAAGCTGGCCAAAGTGGCTTGATATGTTAATCGCCAGATAATCGCTGGATGGTCTAGTGAACTGGCGTACCCCTTCAAGGTTGCATGCGCATCGAACCTCCCTTTGCACTTGTTGCTCCTGAGTGCTCCTGCCCGATTGCACGCTTTAGCGAGATCGGGCTTTTTTTTGCCTGGAATTTGCCGGCTGGTCAGCGTGTACCAGCTGTGCAAGCCGGTTTGTCCCACAAGGTTTGTGTTGGTTGGGTGTTCGCGATCAGGTCCAAAACCCGTTATCGTCGCCGCCATTGAAAAATGAGGCGAACATGGGCTATCTACTTTTTGTCACGCTGATCCAGGCGTTTTCCTTCAGCTTGATCGGCGAATACCTGGCCGGTCACGTCGACAGCTACTTTGCGGTGCTGGTGCGGGTGGTCCTGGCCGGGCTGGTGTTCATTCCGCTGACCCGCTGGCGCTCGGTGGAACCGGCGTTCATGCGCGGGATGCTGGTGATCGGCGCCTTGCAGTTCGGCGTGACCTACGTCTGCCTGTACCTGAGCTTTCGTGTGCTGACGGTGCCGGAAGTGCTGCTGTTCACTATCCTTACTCCCCTGCACGTGACCTTGATCGAAGACGCGCTGAACCGCCGCTTCAACCCCTGGGCACTGGTGGCAGCGCTGGTGGCGGTGCTGGGTGCCGCGGTGATCCGCTACGACCGCATCAGCCCGGACTTCCTCATGGGCTTCCTGCTGCTGCAACTGGCCAACTTCACCTTCGCCGCGGGGCAGGTGATGTACAAGCACCTGGTGGCGCGGCACCCCAGTGACCTGCCGCACTACCGACGATTTGGCTATTTCTACCTGGGCGCCTTGCTGGTGGTGTTGCCAGCGTTCCTGATGTTCGGCAAAAGCAACTTCCTGCCCGAAGCCCCGCTGCAATGGGCCGTGCTGCTGTTTCTTGGACTTGTGTCGACGGCGCTGGGCCTGTACTGGTGGAACAAGGGCGCCTGCCTGGTCAACGGCGGGACCCTGGCGGTAATGAACAACCTGCACGTGCCGGTGGGCTTGCTGCTCAACCTGCTGATCTGGAACCAGCATGAAGAACTGGGGCGGCTGCTGTTGGGCGGGTTGGTGATACTGGCGGCGGTGTGGATCAGCCGGTTGGGCATTCGCCAACCGGCCACCGCCACCTGAGGTTGGGCATTTACCCGCGCTGTTGTTCCTGCGGCGTGATGTGACTGGCCCCCAGCACCGCCGGCAGGATCCCGGCCCGCAGGTCGTTGCCGCTCGGTTGCTGGTACAGGCTCAGGCCAAACTCCGGCAGCACCGCCAACAGGTAGTCGAAGATGTCGCCTTGGATGCGCTCGTAGTCGGCCCAGGCGGTGGTGCTGGTAAAGCAATAGATTTCCAGCGGCACGCCCTGGGCAGTGGTCTGCATCTGGCGGACCATGCAGGTCATGTTCGGCTGGATCTGCGCATGGCTCTTCAGATAGGCCAGCGCGTAGGCGCGGAAAGTGCCGATGTTGGTCATCCGTCGACGGTTGGCGGACATCGCCGCGACGTTGCCCTGGGCCTCGTTCCAGGCCTTGAGTTCGGCCTGTTTGCGCGTCATGTAGTCGGTGAGTAGGTGGATACGGGTCAAGCGCTGTTCTTCATCATCGGTAATGAAACGCACGCCGCTGGCATCGATGAACAGGCTGCGCTTGATCCGCCGCCCCCCGGAGGCCTGCATGCCGCGCCAGTTCTTGAATGACTCTGACATCAGGCGCCAGGTCGGGATCGAGACGATGGTCTTGTCGAAGTTCTGCACCTTGACCGTGTGCAGGGTGATGTCCACCACATCGCCATCGGCGCCCACCTGGGGCATTTCGATCCAGTCGCCGACCCGCAGCATGTCGTTGCTGGTCAGTTGCACGCTGGCGACGAACGACAGCAGGGTGTCCTTGTAGACCAACAAGATCACCGCCGACATGGCGCCCAGGCCCGACAGCAGGAGTAATGGCGAGCGGTCGATCAGGGTCGCGACGATGATGATCGCACCGAACACGAACAGCACCATCTTCGCCAGTTGCACATACCCTTTGATCGAGCGGGTCCGGGCGTGCTCGGTGCGCGCGTAGATGTCCAGCAGGGCGTTTAGCAGGGCGCTGATGGCCAGCACCAGGAACAGGATGGTGAACGCCAGGGCCACGTTGTCGAGAAAATTGCGGGTGATCTTGTTCAGTTCGGGGATCAGGTTGAGGCCGAACTGAACCACCAGCGACGGGGTCATCTGGGCCAGGCGGTGGAACACCTTGTTGTTGAGCAAGTCATTGAGCCAATGCATGGCCGGCTGCCGGCCGAGCAACTTGACGGCGTGCAGGATCAGGTAGCGCGCCACTCGTCCGACGACCAGCGCCACCGCCAGCAACATCAGCAATGCCAGGCCGGAGTACACGCGCGGGTGTTGCTCCAGCGCGGTCCAGAGTTCTTGGGTATTGAGCCAGAGCTGTTTGAGATCCATAAGCTAAAACGATTCTTCTGTAGGTCAGGACGGGGTCGATTAGAGCATTTAAGCGGAGTCGGGTTCGGTTTTACGACAAATCAGCTAATAAAATACCCACTGTTTGCGACCGTTTGCATAAAGAAACTCGGCCTGAGCGCTCGAAACCGTTACCCTATGCAGCTGATTTTTTGTATTTCTTCGAGGTAGCACCCGTGTTTTCCCAATTCGCCCTGCACGAACGCCTGCTCAAAGCCGTGGCCGAGCTTAAATTTGTCGAGCCAACGCCTGTGCAGGCAGCGGCTATCCCGCTCGCGCTGCAAGGGCGTGACCTGCGGGTGACGGCGCAAACCGGTAGCGGCAAGACCGCTGCATTTGTCCTGCCGATCCTCAACCGCTTGATCGGCCCGGCGAAAGTCCGTGTCAGCATCAAGACTCTGATCCTGTTGCCGACCCGTGAGCTGGCCCAGCAGACCCTGAAGGAAGTGGAACGCTTTTCGCAGTTCACCTTCATCAAGTCCGGCCTGATCACCGGCGGTGAAGACTTCAAGGTCCAGGCCGCCATGCTGCGCAAGGTGCCGGACATCCTGATCGGTACGCCGGGGCGGATGATCGAGCAACTGAACGCCGGCAACCTCGACTTGAAAGAAGTTGAAGTGCTGGTGCTCGACGAAGCCGACCGTATGCTCGACATGGGCTTCTCCGAAGACGTCCAGCGCCTGGTCGACGAGTGCACCAACCGTCAGCAGACCATGCTGTTCTCCGCCACCACCGGCGGTTCGGGTCTGCGCGAGATGATCGCCAAGGTGCTGAATAACCCTGAGCACCTGCAGCTCAATGCGGTCAGCCAGCTGAATGCGACCACTCGCCAGCAAATCATCACCGCTGACCACAACCAGCACAAAGAACAGATCGTCAACTGGCTGCTGGCCAACGAGACCTACCAGAAGGCCATCGTCTTCACCAACACCCGGGCCATGGCCGACCGTATCTACGGCCGCCTGGTGGCGCAGGAGTACAAGGCGTTTGTCTTGCACGGTGAGAAAGACCAGAAGGACCGCAAGCTGGCGATCGACCGTCTGAAGCAGGGCGGGGTGAAGATCCTGGTGGCTACCGACGTAGCCGCTCGCGGCCTGGACGTGGACGGCCTGGACCTGGTGATCAACTTCGACATGCCACGCAGCGGCGACGAATACGTGCACCGTATCGGTCGTACCGGGCGTGCCGGTAACGATGGCCTGGCGATCTCGCTGATCTGCCACGGCGACTGGAACCTGATGTCGAGCATTGAGCGCTACCTCAAGCAGAGCTTCGAGCGCCGCACCATCAAGGAAGTCAAAGGCACCTACGGCGGACCGAAAAAGGTCAAGGCTTCGGGCAAGGCCGTTGGCGTGAAGAAGAAAAAGACTGACGCCAAGGGTGACAAGAAGAAGTCAGCCGCCAAGGCACCAACCAAGCGCAAGATCGCCAACCGACCGAAGACCGACGCCCTGTCGCTGGTCAGCAAGGACGGCATGGCCCCGCTCAAGCGCCGCAAGCCGGAAGCTCCAGCGGCGGAATAACGCGCTGCGCTGAGACGATAAAAACCCGGACCGGGCGCTCTGGTGTAGGAGCGAGCCTGCTCGCGATGAACTTGAGAGCGCCGCGTGGTGACTGAAACCCCGCGTTATCGTTCACGTCCATCGCGAGCAGGCTCGCTCCCACAGGGGCTGGCCGTATCTCCCTGACTGATCAGCCTCAGAATCTGCCCCGCGATCAACCGTCGGCCTTCTTCTCTGCGCTATCCAGTTCCTTGAGCCGCTGGTCAATCAACTGGCACTTGTCCGGTAGGTCCGCGGCAGCGGTGCCCAGGTCCATTTTCTGCAACTCGTCGTTGATTTCCTTGGCCTTGGTCGGGTTCTGCTCGGTGAGCGTGGCCACGCGCTGGGCCAGTTGCTCACGTTTGGCCGTGGCTTCTTCCGGGGTACAGGCCCAGGCGGGCAGGGCGCTGCACAGTGTGGCGACAAGGGTCAATTTCAGCAGGCTGTTCATCGGGTGGGCCTCCGGTGCCGTTCTTGGGTACCCGGTTGAGGGCCGGCCTCGGGGAAAAGTTCAGCCGGTTGTCATGAGTGGCAGCAACTGGCGCCAGCCGTCTCCTCGTAGCGGTCGTGATGGCGTACCCACTCCATGATCTGCTCTTCATTACGCCCCTTGGGCGTCAGGTCCAGGTAGTTGTAGGCGCCCACCAGCAAGTCCAGGCCGCGGGCGTAGGTGGAGTAGGTATGGAAAATCTCGCCGGTTTCGTTGCGATAAAACACACTGAGGCCGGGGAGTTCTTCTTCGGCGCTGTCGGACTTTTCGTAGTTGTAGGTTGCGGAGCCGGCCGCCAGCTCTTCCGCGCGGGCCGAGACGCCGAAGTCGTAGTTGAAATCGCAACCTTCTGACGACAGCCAGTCGAACTTCCAGCCCATGCGCTGTTTGAAGGCCTGTAACTGCGCCAGCGGCGCGTGGGACACCGCCACCAGGGCCACGTCATGGTGAGACAGGTGCTGGTTGGCGCCGTCGATGTGGTCCGCGAGGAAGGAGCAGCCCGGGCAACCTTCGTCCCAGCCGTCGCCATACATGAAGTGGTAGATGACCAGTTGGCTGCGACCGCCAAACAGGTCGCCCAGGCCCAGTTCCCCCGTTGCGCCCTGGAAGCGATAACCCTTGTCGATTTTCACCCAGGGCAGGGCGCGGCGCTCGGCGCTGAGCTTGTCCCGTTCGCGGGTGAAGGCTTTTTCGTGTGCCAGGTGTTGGCGGCGGGCAGCCAGCCATTGCTCCCGGGACACCACCGGGTGATCGTGAATGTGCATGCTGTGTTCTCCTGCCTGCTGAGGTGAAAGTCGATCCGCGCTGCGCGGTTGCACCGTCCTGCATCATCTAGTCGTCTGGTCGCGCAAGATTCGACATACCGTCGGTCGGGAGCGGCAAAAATCCCGGCTGAACGGCTACCGATCGCACCGGTCACAACCTATGCAGACCCTCTCACTTGCAGTTTTGGAGGTTGAATCAGGATGACGACTTATAACTGGGACTTGATCGAACGGCTGTTGCACGAAGTGCAGAATAGCGCTGGCCACAGCTTTACCCCGCGCCCCTACGCCGAACAGCACGCCGCAGCCAAGGCTGCCGAAGGCGAGTCGACCGGCAATCTGGACGAGTTGAAGGTGACGGCCACCGAGTATGAAAAGCTGCTGCTGGACCGTGGCTTCATCGAATCGCGCCCTGAGGATCAGGGTGGCAATGGTGAAAACTTCATCCTGACACCCCGCGGTTCGAGCTTGCTGAGCCTGCTCGACAGTAGCATTCCGGGCAACGAGCACCCTCGCCAAGTGCTGGATGAACAGGCTGATGGGCTGGATCCGCTGACCTTTGATGAAGTGGCGGGCAAGGCGCAGATCGCCTGACCGGCTAGCGGTCACAGGGTCATGGCTGCGCTCAGGCTTTGAGGCATTTCAGGGCTTTCAAGTCGCTGCGCAGCTTTTCAATCTTTTGCACCAGGTGCTGGCGTTGCTCGGCTGTGCTTTGGTCCATGAGGTCGACGAGCAGGCTGCGCGCCTGGGCTTCGGTGTCGCTGAAGGCCTGGCGGTAGGCGGGGGTCCACAGGCTTTCGCGGTCTACCAGCAGGGTTTCGATCCGCGGGGCAAAATCGGCGCTCTGGCGTTGCGCCATGGCGGCGCTGAACTGCGCCTGCCAATGGGCGCGGTTGGCGATCCATTGCTGGTTCTGCTCGCCGAGCGCGGTGGACCAAGCCACCACGCGTGCTTTCTGCGCTTGATTGAGAGGCCCTAGCCAGTCGCTCAGGCGCTTGTCCATGCGTGCGCCGCGTTGACGGATTTGCTGGGCCAGCGGTGGCTTGAGGTATTTGTCCTGGCGTTCACGCAAGTCTTTGGCGAAGGCCTGGTTCATCTCCTTGACCTGTTGATCACTCATGCCCTGCAACAGCTCAACCGCCGAGGGGGTGATTTGCCGGGCGGTCAGGGCGATTGCCTGCCTGGCTTCCAGGGTGCGACTTTGCAACGCGCTGTCGCTGACCTGGTTGCTGGCGACCATCTGCTGCAGCTGGCCCAGCCATTCGAGGTAACCCGGCATCTGGGTCGAGCAGTGCCAGCTTAGTGTTTGTTTGAGGCGTGTGCCGAGCCAGTCCTTCTGCTGGCTGTTCATGTCCAGGTAGTCGTCGAGCGTCCAGGGAATCAGCACGTCGAGGTTGCGATAGGCCAGGTCCACACGGTTGCAGGCCGTCAGTGCCAGGCACAGGCTCAGGAGCAGACTCAGGTGGTGCAACCAGCGCGTCATGGGCCAATCCTTGCGAAGGTGTTGTCCTGGTATCTGAACGCGTAAACCGGGTGGCAGTTCAGCCCTTCAATAGAACGAGCGTTCAGCCTTGAAGGTGAGCAGGCCGTCGCATTGGCTGTTGTGCCCGGAATAGGCGCTGCACCCGTTGCCATTGAGGTTTGAATCACTGTAGATCAGGTTCAGGTCGATGCCCAACCACGGTCGCGAAAGCTTGACCGACCAGTCGTTGAAGGTGGAGATGTAACCGCCGTCGGCGATCGACACTGGGCTGTTTAGCCGGTGGCTGGTGTACTTGAGGCTGAGCCCGATGCCGAAGGGTTCGTTACCACTGAGATTGGCGAACAGCGTGCTATTGCGTCGGTCGGGATCGTTGCTGAAGGCGGCGCCGAAGCGGCTGCCGAGCAGGGTCAGGCCGCCGAAAAACTCCTGGCTGTCGAGGGTGTCCAGTTGCGGGTAGCTATAGTGGATCATGCCCACTTCATAGCCCAGGGTCTCGTCGAAGGGCTGTTTGAAGCCCAGGTAGGAGTCGACCTCCAGGTTGCTGGCTGGCGACAGGCCCATACTCGGCGCCCACTGGCCGACATACCAGCCGCTGTCATGGCTCAGGTCCAGGCCGCCATGGAAGGACCCGCTGCTGGACGGCTTGACCAGGCCCTGGGCCATGCTGCGGCTCGGGCTGGTGCCTAGCTTGAGGTCGTAGTCACCGAGTTCGCGCTGGAATATCTGCGCGTCGGCGTGCATGCAAGCCAGCAGGCTGATCAGGAAAATCGTCGGTTTGAACATACGGGGGAGGTTACGGGTACTGCGGGGAGTGTTCCAGTCCTAGCGCTTCGATAGCCAAAGCGCTTAGGGACCAGGGTAACGCGCGGGGGTATTACTTTTTGCCCAGGGTGATCTGCTTGGATGGGCCGAATGTCTGGCCGCTGACGCCTTTGGCAATTTGCTGGATCTCGCCACCGGACTTGAGGAAAGCAGCAATCTGGTCGTTGATCGATTCGCTGGTTTCAACGGCTGGAGCTGGCTTTGCTTTGCTGTTGGATGCTTTTACGCGCATGGCGGCCATTAACCTGTAGAAAATTAACTTGGCCAGGCATCGTACAGGAAATACTTGACAATTGCTTGGTAAATATCCTCTGGAATAACCAGGGGGAAAGCTTGGTCAATACCAAGTTGCAGTTGTAAATATTCCCCTAAACCACTGTTTTAAATAACAACCTTGGTGTGCAAGAAGGTCAGTCTGGCACCTTGTCAGGCGTGACGGAGGGTTAACTGGCCTGACGAGCGGGGTCGAGCGGCCAGGCCAAACCCAGGAAAATCGCACCTTGCAGCGGAAAATTCACAGCCGGTCCTGCGGCCACCCAACGGCGGCGGCAAAAACGGGTAGAATGCCGCCCACGCAATGAGGGTATTGGAAATGGCTTTAGTCGGGCGCTACAACAGTTTGCAAGTGGTTAAACACACTAACTTCGGTTTATATCTGGACGGCGGCGCGGATGGCGAAATCCTGTTGCCCAATCGTTATATTCCAAAAGATATTCCCAGCGAAGATGAAGACTGGCTCAACGTATTTGTTTATCTGGACAGCGATGACAAACTCATTGCCACCACAGAAAAACCGAAAGTTCAGGTCGGTGAATTTGCCAGCCTGAAAGTGGTTGAGGTCAACAGCATCGGCGTGTTTCTCGACTGGGGCCTGCCCAAGGACCTGCTGCTGCCGTATTCCGAAGAAAAACGCCAGATGACCGCCGGTGAATACTGCGTGGTGCATGTCTATCTCGACAAGCACACCCGTCGTATCACCGCGACCGCGCGTCTGGACCGCTACCTGGACAAAACCCCGGCCAACTACACGCCCGGCCAGGAAGTTGACCTGCTGGTGGCCGAAGCGACCGACATGGGCTTCAAGGCGATCATCAACAACAAGCACTGGGGCCTGATCCACAAGAACGAAATCTTCAAGTTCATGCGCGCCGGCAAGGAAGAGAAGGGTTTCATCAAGGAAGTGCGGGCCGACGGCAAGATCAGCCTGAGCCTGCAGCCGGTCGGAGAAGAGGCCGCCACCAGCCTGAACTCGAAGATCCTCGCCAAGTTGCGTGACAACAACGGCACCTTGCCGGTCAGCGACAAGAGCGACCCGGCACTGATCAGCAGCCTGTTCGGTGTCAGCAAGGGCAACTTCAAGAAGGCCATCGGCGCGCTCTACAAGAACGGCCAGATCGTCATTCACCCGGACCGCATTGAACTGAGCTGACCCTCAAACTGGGTGATGGCTTGATGATGTAGGAGCGAGCTCGCTCGCGATGAACTCAAATATTGCGCGAAGTTTCAGGAAGTATTGCGTATTCGTTGACGACCATCGCGAGCAAGCTCGCTCCTACATGTCTCCATGGGTTCATTGCACCATTGGTTTTTGAGTAACTGCCATGTCCTCGACCCTGTGTGAGGTTGCCTGATGATTGCCACTCGGCGCAGTGTCGATGGCTTTGCCCTGCAAGTGATGTTTGGCCTGTGCCTGGTGTGGGGCATCCAGCAGGTGATGATCAAGTGGGCGGCGGCGGACATCGCGCCGGTGATGCAGGCGGCCGGTCGCTCGGGGATCTCGGCGTTGCTGGTGGGGTTGCTGATCTGCTGGAAAGGCGGCTGGAATCAGGTCAGTGCGACTTGGCGTGGCGGCTTGCTGGCCGGCAGCCTGTTCGGCCTGGAGTTCCTGTTCATTTCCGAAGGCCTGCAACTGACCACCGCGGCGCACATGTCGGTGTTCCTCTACACCGCGCCGATCTTCACCGCGCTGGGCGTGCACTGGCTATTGCCCAGCGAGCGTTTACGGGCGGTGCAATGGCTGGGGATCCTGCTGGCCTTCATTGGCATCGGCGTGGCGTTTGCCGGGGGCGTGTCCTGGGACAACCTGGACCGGCGCATGCTGCTGGGCGATGCGCTGGGCGTATTGGCCGGTGCTGCCTGGGGGGCGACCACGGTGGTGGTGCGGGCTTCGCGCCTGTCGGAAGCGCCAGTGACCCTGACCCTGTTCTATCAGTTGATCGTCGGCTTTGTCGGCCTGCTGCTGATCGCCATACTCAGCGGCCAGGTGACCCACGTGCACCTGAGCGCCGTGGCGGTTACCAGCGTGCTGTTCCAGGGGCTGGTGGTGTCGTTCTGCAGTTACCTGATCTGGTTCTGGTTGTTGCGCCGCTATCTGGCCGCCAACCTGGCGGTGTTTTCGTTCATGACGCCGTTGTTCGGCGTCACGTTCGGCGTGCTGTTGCTCGGCGAACAACTGACCCTCAACTTTGTCATCGGCGCAGTGCTGGTGTTGCTGGGTATCACCTTTGTCAGCGCCGAACAGTGGGTTCGCCGTCGTTTACGCAAAGCCCTTGGGCAACACTGACCGGGCGCAAGTTGATTTGGATCAATTCGGTAACAGATCTTTGCGTACTGAGGCGAGCATTGCGTAGGAGTTCGGACTACTATCTGTATGAAGCGTTTACAGAACCCGGTCGCTGGGCATTACCCTGAAGGGGGGCACCATGAAAGAGAAATTGCAAAACTGGCTCCATGACCTCGGTGTCGCGCTAGGTTTGATCGAACCACCTCTGCAACCCGTGCCTATTCGCACTGACGACGAACAACGCCGCCGCCAATCGCGCCGCCGGTAAAGCGCATGTTGTCGTAGCAGCTGCCGCAGGCTGCGTCCGCCTGCGCAGCAGGCGTAATCACTATGCCGCAGATCCTCCATCTGCGGCCCATTTTCCGCCGCTCGAAAACCTCCACTTTCTTCTGATTTACTTTTCCCCAGACGAAAAAAAACGGATGCAGCGACCGACGCTGCACCCGCCGAAGAAAGGTGTACGGCGTCTGGCCTGGGGTCAGATCGCGTTGGCCAGGGAGGCCGGGCGACGGGACGCCAGGCTGACCACGATGAAGCTCACCAGGCCGACCGCCAGGCTGTAGTAGATCGGCGTATTGGCATCCAGGCCATCCTTGAACATGAACACCAGGGCGGTGACGAAGCCCAGGCCCATGCTGGCGATGGCACCGGCGGTGGTCGCGCGTTTCCAGAAAATTGCCCCGATCAGCGGTACCAGCATGCCGCCCACCAACAGGTTGTAGGCCAGGGTCAGGGCGCTGATCACGTCGTTCACCACCAGGGCGATGCCCAGTACGGCAATCCCGGTCAGTGCGGTGAACAGGCGGTTGATTCTCAGGCTCGACTGTTTGCCACCACGCAGTTTCGGCAGCAGGTCTTCGGTCAGGGTCGTGGCGGCGGCAAGCAGGCCGGCACTGGCGGTGGACATCATGGCGGCCAGGGCCGCGGCAATCACCAGGCCACGGATACCGTCAGGCAGCGACAGTTTGACGATGGCGGCGAAGGCGTTGTTGACGTTGTCCAGGTCCGGAATCAGCACGTGTGCCGCCATGCCGATCAGGGCACAGGCCAGGCCGTAGAGAATGCAATAGAACCCGGCGAATGTTCCGGCGTACTGGGCCACTTTGGCAGTGCGCACGGTGAACACCCGTTGCCAGATATCCTGGCCGATCAGGATGCCGAAGAAGTAGATCATGAAGTAGGTGATGATGGTGTCCCAACCGATGGTCGTGAAGCTGAAGTTCGACGCCGGCAGTTTCAACACCAGTTCGTCCCAGCCGCCGACGCGGTACAGGCAGATCGGCAGCAGGATGAACATCAGGCCCACGGTCTTGATCACGAACTGGACGATGTCGGTCAGGGTCAGCGACCACATGCCGCCGATGGCCGAGTAAATCACCACCACGCCACCACCCAGCAGTACCGAGATCCAGAACGGCAGGCCGAACAGCACTTGCAGCACGGTGCCGATCGCCAGGATCGAGGTCACGCCGATCATCAGCGCATACGCCAGCATGATGATCGCGCTCGCGGAGCGGGCCATCGGGTTGTAGCGTTTTTCCAGGACCTGGGTCACGGTGTAGATCTTCAGCTTGAGCAGCGGTTTGGCGAGGAACAGGTTCAGCGCCACGATCCCGCAGCCCAGTGCGGCGCACAGCCAGAAACCGGAGATGCCATGCACGTAGCCCAGGCGCACGGTGCCCACGGTGGACGCGCCGCCCAGGACGGTGGCGGCCATGGTGCCCATGTACAGGCTCGGGCCGAGATTGCGCCCGGCGACCAGGAAGTCCTCGTTGGTCTTGGCTTTGCGCATGCCGTAGTAGCCGAGTATCAGCATCGCGGCGGCGTAGATGAGTACGACGAATAAATCTAAAGCCATGATGGCGTGTCTCCGATTGTCTTTTTTATGGTGAGGCAATAATCAATCTGTCGGCGCAAGGGAGTGCGTTAGCCAGGCGGTTTGGCGCATGACCGGTGTAACCCGCAACGCCATGCCCTTGCGGCATGGCGGATAAGTGTTCGTTGCAGGCCAGCCAATGGCCTTTGGTTGCTGGCGAAACACGATGGTTTCGCCCGCCTGGCTAATGCGTTGCTCCAGGCCCCGCGACCGGTTCAGGCCAAGGCTGTCATCCGGTCGGCGCCAGCCTTGAGCAACTGATCCTGTGGGGACCCTCAGCGATGGGCCACGCCCGGCAGTACGCAGAGCATTTCGTACAGCAGGTTGGCGCCCAGCAGCGAGGTGTTGCCGGTGGTGTCGTACGGCGGCGAGACTTCTACCAGGTCGCAGCCAATCAGGTCGAGACCCTGGCAGCCACGGACGATTTCAATCGCCTGGATGGTGGTCAGGCCACCGATTTCCGGGGTGCCGGTGCCAGGGGCCCAGGCCGGATCGATGCCATCGATGTCGAAGCTCAGGTACACCGGGCCACCGCCGACTTTCTCGCGCACTTCAGCCATCAGCGGCGCCAGGGATTTGTGCCAGCACTCTTCGGCCTGGACCACACGGAACCCCTGTTTGCGGCTCCAGTTGAAGTCTTCCGCGGTATAGCCCTGGGCGCGCAGGCCGATCTGCACCACACGGTCGCAGTCCAGCAGGCCTTCTTCGACGGCGCGGCGGAAGGTGGTGCCATGGGCGATCTTCTCGCCGAACATGTGATCGTTGACATCGGCGTGGGCATCGATGTGCACCAGGCCGACCTTGCCGTGCTTCTTGTGGATGGCCCGCAGGATCGGCAGGGTGATGGTGTGGTCGCCACCGAGGGTCAGCGGGATCACGTCGTGTTCGAGGATCTCGTCGTAGGACTCTTCGATGATGCGCACGGCATCCAGCAGGTTGAAGGTGTTGATCGCCACGTCACCGATGTCGGCAACCGACAGCGAGTCGAACGGCGCGGCACCGGTGGCCATGTTGTACGGGCGGATCATCACCGATTCAGCGCGGATCTCCCGGGGCCCGAAGCGGGTGCCGGCGCGCAGCGAGGTGCCGATGTCCAGCGGGATGCCAATGAAGGCAGCGTCCAGGCCGGCAGCGGTTTGCAAGTGGGGGAGTCGCATCATGGTGGCGATGCCGCCGAAGCGCGGCATTTCGTTGCCGCCCAGTGGTTGGTGAAGAATTTTGTCCACGGGTATGGCCTCATCGTCTTTGTTTTATTTATGGGGTTGCGCAGCGCATCGGGAATGCACGGGCACCTGTTGGGCGGATTCTGCGAAATGTAGTGGCGTAGAAGAATCGCTACCGGCAAATACTTAGTTCAGATTTTTCTAAACTAATGCTGACGGGGGCGATAGACTTCGCAGCCGAACGCAGGCTGCACCAGCTGCTACAGGGACTGTGTCGCGACGTCACTCGGAGCTCTGCCATGGCCAACGCTTTACCCGACCTGAAACTATTGCGCATCTTCGTCAGCGTGGTCCGTCATCAGGGGTTCGCCAATGCCCAGCACGAGCTCAACCTGTCGACCTCGGCCATCAGCACCTACATGAGCCAGCTCGAAGCCGCGTTGGGCCTGGTGCTCTGCCATCGTGGGCGGGGCGGGTTCAGCCTGACCAGCAAGGGCGAGCTGTTTCACCAGGAGACCTTGCGCCTGCTCGGCGAGCTCGAAGGCTTCGAGCAATACGCCGCCGCGCTCAAGGGCGAGTTGCGCGGTACGCTCAACCTGGGGGTGATCGACTCCACCGTCAGCGACAAGGCCTTGCCGTTCGCCGAAGCCATCGGCGCCTACACCCTGGAGCACCCGGCGGTGCATTTGCACCTGTCGGTAATGAGCCCCTACGAATTGCAACTCGGGGTGCAGGACAACCGCCTGGACCTGGCCATCGGCGCGTTCTCGACCCGTATGAGCGGCCTGGTCTACATGCCGCTCTATCGTGAGCAGCACTGGTTGTATTGCAGCAACCGCCACCCGCTGTTCACCGAGCGGCGCATACCCGAACAGTTGATTACCCAGCAACGCATGGTCGGGCGTGGCTACTGGAGCCAGGCCGAACTGGCCCGCCACGGCTTCAAACACAGCGCCGCGACCGTGGACAGTATGGAGGCGCAGTTGATTCTGGTGCTGTCCGGCGCCTACATCGGCTACCTGCCCGAGCACTACGCCCAGGCCTGGGCCGACAAGGGCGATCTGCGGGTGTTGCTGCCGGCCACCTTCGGCTACCAGGCGCCGTTTTCGATGATTGTGCGGCGTGGCCGCAGTCGCGAACCGCTGATCCAGACCTTCCGTGACTTGCTTAAAGCCCAACTGAATCAGGCCTGAAGACCATGTCCAGAATTCAATGTCCGCGCTGCCTGCGCCCGCAAACCCATTGCCTGTGCCCGCTGATCCCCAGCCTCGACAGCCGCACCCGGGTGCTGCTGCTGCAGCATCCCAGCGAGGTCAACCATGCCTTGAACACCGCGCGGCTGGCGGCGTTGGGCTTGAACAATGCGCAATTGGTGGTCGGTGAGGTGTTCGAGGATTTGTCCGAGTTGCTTAATCAGCCGGGCTATTGCGCGCGCCTGTTGTTTCCGGCGGACGACGCACAGCCGCTGCAGACTTACGGGTCCTCGCAGGAGCCAATGTTGCTGGTAGTGCCGGATGGCACATGGCGCAAGGCGCGCAAAATGCTCCACCTCAATCCGCTGCTGGCGGCGTTGCCACGGGTGACCCTGGCGGAGGGTGGAGTGTCGCGCTATCGTTTGCGCAAAGCCCCGGGACCGGGAGCCTTGTCGACGGTGGAGGCGATTGTCCAGGCGTTGCAGGTGCTGGAGGCGCCGACTTCGTTCGAGCCGCTGTTAAAACCCTTTGAGGCGTTGATCGAGGGGCAGATTGCGGCGATGGGGCTGGAAACCTACCAGAAGAACCACCTGTCACCGTAGAAGTGGGCGCTCGCTTCTACAAAGAGAACCGACGCACCACAGACGAAGCGGTTGACCGTCTCCATTGTAGGAGCGAGCCTGCTCGCGAAAAACGTCAACGATAACGCGTGTGTTCAGTATAAGCGCGGCGTCTTTGAGTTTTTCGCGAGCAGGCTCGCTCCTACAATGGTCGGCGTCGCTTAACTGAACAGCATTACACATTAGAGGGGGGCTTGCAGCGGGGTTTCTAGCGCTCGCGCATTGCTTCGGTGCGGGCTTTGAGCACCGGCTTGAGCAGGTAGTCCAGCACGCTCTTCTCCCCGGTAATGATGTCCACCGTCGCCACCATCCCCGGGATGATCAGCAGTGGTTTAACGTCCCCGCCCAAATGGTTTTTGTCGGTGCGCACCTGGATCAGGTAGAAGCTGTTGCCCTTGTCGTCGGTGATGGTGTCGGCGCCGATCAGTTCTAGTTTGGCGCTCAGCCCGCCGTAGATGGTGTAGTCGTAGGCGCTGAACTTGACCATGGCTTTCTGTCCTGGATGCAGGAAGGCCACGTCCTGCGGGCGGACCTTGGCCTCGATCAGCAGGTTGTCTTCCAGGGGCACGATTTCCAGCATGTCGCTGCCGGGCTGGACCACGCCGCCGATGGTGTTGACCTTGAGCACCTTGATGATCCCGTGCACCGGCGAGACCACGGTGGTGCGGGTGACCCGATCGTCGATGGCGATGCTGGTGGCGGTGATTTTCGACAGCTCGGTGCGCTTCTCGTTGAGCTCCTTGGCCGCGTCCGAGCGAAAGCTCTGTACCGATTCGTCGAGCTTGCTCTTGATCTCGTCGATGGCTGACTCGGCGCGAGGAATGGCCAGGGTGGTGGCGTTCAGCGAGCCACGAATTTCCACTGCGCTGCGCTTGAGCCGCAGGATCTCCACCGGCGACACCGCGCCAGTGCCGACCAGCGGCGCAGACATATTCATTTCCTGGTTGAGCAGTGCCAGGCTCGAACTGTATTGCCCCTGCTTGGAGCGAAACTCCGCTAGCTCCTGGGTTTTTTGCCGAAGTTGCTCGCTGAGGGTCCGCTGTTCGCTGGCCAGGCGCCGTTGCCGTTGTTCGAACAGCGAGCGCTCGTCTTCGGCGACTTGCGGGGCCTTGGCGATCACCTCGGGGGAGAGTTTGAACGGCCGCCCCTCGGCTTCGGCGGACAGGCGTTCGACCTGGGCGGTCAAGGCATACCGATCGGCCTCGCTTTCGCCCTTGTTCGACAGGAACCGCGTGTCATCGAGGCGCAGCAACGTGTCGCCCTTGTTCACCATCTGGCCTTCACGCACGAAGATCTCGGTGACAATCCCGCCTTCGAGGTTCTGGATCACCTGCACTTTGCTCGAGGGAATCGCTTTGCCTTCGCCCATGGTGACTTCCTGCAGCACCGCGAACCTGGCCCAGACCACGGCGCTGATGATCAGCGCGGCGGCGAGCCACACGGTGACCCGCGACCAGCGCGGCGAATCCTGCAGCGAGGCGCTGGCGGTTTCCGGCATGAACTCGCTTTCGGCACTTTTGCCAAAACTGCCAAAGTAGCCGCGATCACCTGTAGGCCCGGACATGTGCCACTCCTAGACGGCCGCAGAGCCGACACGGCCCTTGCGCAGTGCATCGATAACCGCTTCTTTCGGACCGTCGGCGACGATGCGGCCGTTGTCCAGCACCAGCAGCCGGTCCACCAGGCTGAGCATCGAGGTGCGGTGGGTCACCAGCAGCAAGGTCTTGCCCTGGACCCAGGTCTGCAGTTTCTGGCGCAGGACGTCTTCGCTGCTGTTGTCCATGGCGCTGGTGGGTTCGTCGAGCACCAGGATCGGTGGGTCGAGCAGCAGGGCTCGGGCCAGCAGGACCGCCTGGCGCTGACCGCCGGAAAGCAGTTGGCCGCGTTCGCCCACGGGGCGGTCAAAGCCCTGGGGATGCTGGCGGGCCAGGTCGGTGACGCCGGTCAGTTCGGCGACCTCGAGCATGCGCGCATCGCTGATGTAGCGTGCGCCGAGGGTCAGGTTATCGCGCAGGCTGCCGGCCAGCAGCGGCAGGTCGTGCGCGACATAGCCGATCTGCTGGCGCAGGTCGGCGACATCCAGTTGCCGCAGGTCCAGGCCATCGAGCAGCAACTGGCCTTCGTCCGGGGCATAGAAGCCCATCACCAGGCGCGCCAGGGTGCTTTTGCCCGATCCGCTGCGGCCGATGATGCCGATCCGCTCGCCAGGCTTGAGGCTGAAACTGACCGTGGCCAGCGCCGGGGCGCTTTGTCCCTGGTAGTGGAAGGTCACGCCGCTGACATCCAGCGCCCCTTGCAGTTGCGTACGCTCCAGGGGCCGCTGCCCGGCGTCGCGCTCCTGGGGCAGGGACATCAGCGCATCGGTGCTCTTCATCGTCAGTTGGGCTTGCTGGTAGCGGGTGATCAACCCGGCAATCTGGCCGAGCGGCGCGAGCACCCGGCTGCCGAGCATGTAGGTCGCCACCAGTGCGCCGACGCTGAGGTTGCCGGCGATGATGCTGTAGACCCCGGCGACGATGGTCGCCATGCCGGAGAATTGCTGGATGAACAGGGTGCCATTGGTGGCCAGCGCCGCGAGGTTGCGCGCGTGGCTGTCGAGGCGGGTCAGGGCGCCGTGGGTGCTTTCCCAGCGGTGCTGGCGTTCGCTCTCGGCGCTGCAGGCCTTGAGGGTTTCCAGGCCGCCGAGGGTTTCGATCAGTAGCGCCTGGCGTTCGGCGCCCAAGGCCAGGCTCTTGTGCACGGTGTCGCGCAGGCGGGACTGGATCAGCAGGGCGAAGATGATGGTGATGGGGAACGCGAGCATCGGGATCACCACCAGCCAGCCGCCGAGCAGGCCGATCACCACCAGCATCAGCACGGCGAACGGCAGGTCGATCAGGCTGGTGAGGGTCACCGCCGTGAGAAATTCACGCAGGCCCTGGAAGTCGTGGATGCTCTGGGCAAAGCCGCCGATGGTCGCTGGCCGGGCTTTCATCGCCATGCCGGTGATGCGCTCGAACAGGGTCGCGGACAGGATCACGTCGGTCTTGCGCCCTGCGGTGTCCAGCAAGTGCGCGCGCACCACCCGCAGCACCAGTTCGAAACCAGTGCCGATCAACAGGCCGATGGCCAACACCCACAGGGTCGAGGTGGCCTGGTTCGGTACCACCCGGTCGTAGGTCTGCATGACGAACAGCGGCACCATCAAGCCCAGCAGGTTGATCAGGAAACTTGCCAGGATCGCGTCGCTGTACAGCCAGCGGGACAGCTTGAGGGTGTCGCGAAACCAAGCGTCGACCCGTGGCACCAGGGGTGAACGCAGCTCTTCGAGTTCATGCCGGGGGCGGGCGAACAGCGCCTGGCCACTGTAGGCTTCGGCCAGTTCTTCGCGGCTGACCCATTGTTCGCCACCTTCGGCCTCGCTGGGCAGGATCAGGGCCTGGCCATCCTCGCCCCAGCGGCGCAGGACCGCGCAGCGGCGGTCCTTGAGAATCAGCAGGACCGGCAGGTTGAGCGCCGACAGCGACCCCAGTTCACGGCGCAGCAAGCGCGCTTGCAGGCTGGCCCGGGCGGCGGCGCGGGGCAGCAGGTCGAGGCTCAGGCGTTGCTTGTCCAGCGGCAGTCCGGCGCTCAGGCTGGCCCGGCTGACATTGCAGCCGTGCAGCTTGCACAGGATCAGCAAGCCATCGAGCAACGGATCATCAAAGCTCAGGCGTGGGTCGGCGCCAGTGTTGCCGGGTTGCATGCTGGTCAATTCGGGTACCCCGGTTCGCTAGCGCATCTCTGGCAGACGGGCCTGGCTTTTCACTTCGCTTTGCGCAATCGCCTCGGCCGGCACCACCACCTTGGCTTTGCTCAACAGCTCGCCCATGTTCGCCAGGATCCGGTACATGGAGAACTCCTCGGTGTAGCGCACTTCGGTGTAGCGGCGATTGGCGTTGTACAGCTCGTTTTCACTGTCCAGCAGGTCGAGCAGGGTGCGCTGGCCGAGGCCGAATTGATCCTGGTAGGCGGCGCGCACGCGCATGGTGGTATCGGCGTATTCGCGGGCGGTGGGGGTTTGTTTCTTGGCGTTGACCATGGCGTTCCAGGCCAGGGTGATGTTCTCGTTGAGCATGCGCAGGGCGTTGTTGCGGATGTCCATGGCCTGGTTGATCTTGTGCGCATCCGATTGCAGGCGGGCCTTGTCACTGCCGCCGCGGAACAGGTTGTAGTTCATGATCACACCGACGCGCCACTCGTTGTCGTGGCCCTGGTCTCCCTGGATGTTGTTGTTGGCACCCACCGCCGCCTCTGCATCGAAGCGTGGGTAGAACGGCGACTTGGCGACTTCGTACTGGCTCTCGGCGGAGTTCACGTCGGCCTGGGCGGACTTGAGGTAGGGGTTGTTTTCCATCATTGCCTGGCGGGCATCCGGCAGGCTCTGCGGAACCTCGCCGCGAATCGAGGGCAGGCTTTCCAGTTCGTCGGGCATGCGCCCCACGGCGCTGAAGAAGTTGGCTTCGGCATCGGCGAGATCGACCTGGGCGGTGTCCAGGTTGTTTTCCGCCAGGGCGCGACGCGCCTTGGATTGATCGAGGTCGGCATTGCTGCCGACGCCGCGCTCGGTGCGCAGGCCGATCTGGTCGTTGACCCGCAAGTGCGCCTGCAGGTTGTTGGTGGCCAGGGTCACCAGTTCCCGGCGCTTGAGTACTTCCAGGTACACCTCGATGGTGCGCAGGGCCAGGCTCTCGGCGGTGCCGCGGGTGTAGTAGGCCCGGGAGTTGACGATGGCCTGGGTGCGCCCGACTTCGTTGGCGGTGTTGAATCCGTCAAACAGCATTTGCCGCAGGCGCAGCTCCGACTGGGTGTACCAATCGATTTCTGTGTGGTGATTGCCCTGCGCGCGGGTGTTGGTGTTGTCGCTGTAGCCACGGCCATAACCGGCGTTCAGATCGAGTGAGGGATAAAAACCGCCCTTGGCGACTTTTACGTCTTCATCCGCAGACAGGCGATTGTTCTCACTGGCGTGCAGCTCCGGGTGGTTGTCCAGGGTGCTTTGAATCGCCTCGGTCAGCGACATGGCCTGGGCCTGTTGTGCGCAGGCCATGGCGATCAGAATCGCACTGCAGAGCGGGGTAAATACGCGCATGGGGTGCCTCTCCCTGTGACTAATGGTGCTTGACTGTCGCCAATAATTTGGCGTTATTTTCGGCAAAAACCGTATCAAGCATGTAACAACAGAGCTAAGAACATCCTAGGCAGAAGCTAAGAAGGATTTCTCATAACGCATATGTCGAAAAAAACTTATGCGCCTCGAAAAAACCGGCACATTGTTCCCTGCACAAGCCTTGTATTTATGAGCTCTAGGGAGCTTGGCGAGGCTGGAAAAGGTTCCAACACTTTTGCAACATAGGGTGGAGAAGCGCTGGAGGGGATGGAGGCTGAACGGTTTTTAGGCGACAAAATATTGGCATGTTGCCGAAGATCCATCGTCAGCCACCCTCGTAGAACGGCTAGGCGGCGCTGAGTGAATGATTTCATTCAGTTTTGTCCCGCGATCATCAGCCCGCCTGCGTAGGCACGCGAGGCGAGATCAACGTCAGGCAAGGGCTTGCACCTTGAAGTGCGAGTGCTGCCGGGCAGAAGGTCCGTCCCGCAACCCGGCAAGGCCCTGCATGCTTTCTCTGCACAACCCAGATGCCGATGGACGTCGGCAGCGGAGGAAGGCTCATGGCAACGCTCATCGCAACCGTCAGCAAGGTCGTAGGTCAGGTGTTCGCTGTAGCGGGTGATGGAACCCGACGCGCCCTGGTCGAAGGGGATCGGCTGTTTGCCGGTGAACAACTGGTGACCGGGGCCGAGGGCGCCGTCGCGGCGCACCTGCAAAACGGCCAGGAACTGACGCTGGGACGCGGCAGCAGCATGCTTCTGAGCCCGCAACTGCTGGCCAATCAACCGGCACATGTCGACTCCGCCGAAGCGCTGACGCCCAGCCAGGCGCAATTGAGCGATGTCGAGCAAGTGCAGCAAGCCATCGCTGCCGGTGCCGACCCGACCCAGGTCGCTGAAGCCACTGCTGCCGGGCCGGGCAGTACAGGGGCGCCCGGAACTGCCGGCGGCGGTCACTCGTTTGTCCTGCTTGAAGAAGTGGCGGGTCGAGTCGACCCGGTCATCGGTTTCCCGACCGCCGGTTTCAACGGCATTCCCGAGTTTGTCCCGGAACGTGTGGCGGGTTCGCCTGAGGACGGTGGCGACGACACGGGCACTGGGCCTTCGATCAACCCGTTGACTCCCGTTACGCCCATCAACCCCGAATTACCGGTGACCCCGCAGTTGCCGGAGAACCAGCCGGTGACCTTGTCCGGCCTGTCGGTGGCAGGCGGTGAGCTGACCTTGTTTGAAGCCAACCTGGCCAAGGGCTCGGCCAGCAACCCGGGGGCCTTGACTCAGAACGGGACCTTCAGCATTTCCGCGCCGGATGGCTTGCAGAGCCTGAGCATCGGTGGAGTCAGCATCATCAGTGGCGGCGTGGCGGTGGGTTTCCCACAGACGATCACCTCGGCCCTGGGCAACACCCTGACGATCATCGGTTATGACCCGGCCACCGGCGTGGTCAGTTACAGCTACACCCTGGTGGGGAATGAAACCCACTCGGCCGGGGATGGCAGCAACAACCTCAGTGAGCATTTCACCGTGGTCGCCAGCGACGTCAATGGCGATACGGCCAGCAACACCCTGGACATCAACATCACCGACGATGTGCCCCACGCGTTTGACGACGGCAATGGCGTTGCCGCGTCCGAAGCGCATTTGATCCTGACCGGCAACGTACTCGACAACGATGTGCAAGGGGCCGACCGGGTCGTGACTGGGCCGATCACCCCCGGGACCTTCACCGGCACTTACGGCACCCTGGTGCTGGCCGCCGACGGCAGCTACAGCTACACCCTGCACAGCAGCGATCCGGCTTTTCTCGCGCTCAAGGGCGACGTCACCGAGACCTTCAACTACACCCTGACCGACGCTGATGGCGACAGCAGCAGCGCCAACCTGGTGCTCAACGTTCACAACAACGACGATCCGGTATTGATCGATGGCCTCAAGGTCCTGGGCGGGGAACTGACGGTCTATGAAAAAGCCCTCAGCGATGGCTCGACGCCTGGCACCCCGGCACTGACCCAAAGCGGTACCTTCACTGTTACCGCACTGGATGGCGTGCAAAGCTTGAGCGTGGGCGGGATCAACGTGGTGACCGCGGGCGTCACCGCCGGCTTCCCGCAAACTTTCACCACTGCGCTGGGCAACACCCTGACCATCACCGGCTATGACGCGGCGAGCGGGGTGGTGAGCTACAGCTACACCCTCAACGACAACGAAGCTCACCCCACCGCCAACGGCACCAACAGCCTCAGCGAGTCGTTCACCGTCACGGTCACCGACAGCAATGGCACCACTGCCAGCGACTCGCTGGACGTCAACATCGTCGACGACGTGCCGCAGGCCAAGGATGACGGCAACGCCGTGACCGCTACTGAACTGCACACGGTCCTTACCGGCAATGTGCTGGACAACGATGTGCAGGGCGCCGACCGAGTGATCACTGGTCCGGTGACGGCCGGCACGTTGGCAGGCGCCTATGGCCAACTGGTGCTGGCAGCGGATGGTTCCTATACCTACACCGTCGACCCGACCATCCCGGCATTCCTGGCGCTCAAGGCCGATGCCCACGAAACCTTCACCTACACCCTGACCGACGCCGATGGCGACACTAGCACTGCGACCTTGACCCTGACCGTGCACAACAACGACGATCCGGTATTGATCGACGGCCTCAAGGTCCTGGGCGGGGAACTGACGGTCTATGAAAAAGCCCTCAGCGATGGCTCGACGCCTGGCACCCCGGCACTGACCCAAAGCGGTACCTTCACTGTTACCGCACTGGATGGCGTGCAAAGCTTGAGCGTGGGCGGGATCAACGTGGTGACCGCGGGCGTCACCGCCGGCTTCCCGCAAACCTTCACCACTGCGCTGGGCAACACCCTGACCATCACCGGCTATGACGCGGCGAGCGGGGTGGTGAGCTACAGCTACACCCTCAACGACAACGAAGCTCACCCCACCGCCAACGGCACCAACAGCCTCAGCGAGTCGTTCACCGTCACGGTCACCGACAGCAATGGCACCACTGCCAGCGACTCGCTGGACGTCAACATCGTCGACGACGTGCCGCAGGCCAAGGATGACGGCAACGCCGTGACCGCTACTGAACTGCACACGGTCCTTACCGGCAATGTGCTGGACAACGATGTGCAGGGCGCCGACCGAGTGATCACTGGTCCGGTGACGGCCGGCACGTTGGCAGGCGCCTATGGCCAACTGGTGCTGGCAGCGGATGGTTCCTATACCTACACCGTCGACCCGACCAG
>NZ_FYEC01000033.1:34393-55144 GCF_900187635.1 Pseudomonas sp. Irchel 3H3
TGGACAACGATGTGCAGGGCGCCGACCGAGTGATCACTGGTCCGGTGACGGCCGGCACGTTGGCAGGCGCCTATGGCCAACTGGTGCTGGCAGCGGATGGTTCCTATACCTACACCGTCGACCCGACCAGCCCGGCATTCCTGGCGCTCAAGGCCGATGCGCACGAAACCTTCACCTACACCCTGACCGACGCCGACGGCGACACCAGTACCGCGACCTTGACCCTGACCGTGCACAACAATGACGATCCGGTCGTGATCGACGGCCTGAACGTCTGCGGCGGTGAACTCACGGTTTATGAAAAAGCCCTCAGCGACGGCTCGACCCCAGGCACACCGGCACTGACCCAAAGCGGCACTTTCACCGTCACCGCGCTGGACGGCGTGCAGACCCTCACCGTGGGCGGGATCAATGTGGTGACCGCCGGCGTCACCGCCGACTTCCCGCAAACCTTCACCAGCCTGTTGGGCAACACCCTGACCATCACCGGCTATGACGCGGCGAGCGGCGTAGTGAGCTACAGCTATACCCTCAACGACAATGAGAACCACCCGACAGCCAACGGTGCCAACAGCCTCAGCGAACACTTCACAGTGACCGTGACCGACAGCAATGGCACCACCGCCAGCGATACGCTGGACGTCAACATCGTCGATGACCTGCCAACCGCCAGCCCCGATAGCGCCACGGTGGGCGAGGGCGCGACAGTGAACATTTCGGTGCTCGGCAACGACGTCAATGGCGCCGACGGAGCTGCCACGGGCGGCGCGGTGATCGGTGTGCGGGCGGGTGGCAATACGGCCACCTCGGCCCTCGGTGGCCTGGGCGATCAGATCCAGGGTGCCTACGGCTACTTGACGCTGGATGCCGCCGGCAATGCGGTCTACCACAGCACCGCGAACGGGGTCTGCCCGCCCGGGGCAACGGACGTGTTCACTTACACCATCCGCGATGGTGATGGCGACGAAAGCACCACCACGATCACCATCAATGTCACCGACAGCGGGTTGATCGCTTGCGTCGACGCCTGCCTGACGGTCTACGAAAAAGCCCTGGACCTCAGCCAGGACGGCCAGGACCTGGCCCCCGGCCTGGTCATCGGCAGCGACCCGACGTCCACTGGCGAAACCGCCCACGGTTCGTTGGTCGGCTCGGTCAGCGGTGGCAGCGGGGCGCTCACTTATACCCTGGTAGGCAGCGCCACCGGCACCTATGGGCAAATCCTGCTCAACCCCGATGGCTCCTACACCTACACCCTGACTTCGGCTCCGAAAACCGCCGGGGGCAACGACGGGCCGAACATTCTCACCGAAAGCTTCACCTACAAGGTCACCGATGCCCTGGGCAATACCGCCACCAGCAGCGTGGTGGTCAACATCGTCGATGACGTGCCCCGGGCCCAGCACTCCGAGCGTTCGGTTACGGCGGTGGGGATCGACTCCAACCTGCTGCTGGTGATCGATGTGTCCGGCAGTATGGCCGACCACTCCGGTGTCTCGGGGCTGTCGCGCATGGACCTGGCCAAGCAGGCCATCAGCGCCTTGCTCGACAAGTACGATGCCATGGGTGACGTGAAAGTGCAGATCGTCACCTTCAGCAGCAGCGCCACCGAGCAGACTTCGATCTGGGTCGACGTGGCCACCGCCAAATGGATCATTTCCACCCTGCATGCCGACGGCGGGACCAACTACGACGACGCCCTGGCTGCGGCCAAGCTGGCGTTCATCACCGAAGGCAAACTGGCCGGGGCACAAAACGTCGGCTACTTCTTCTCCGACGGCAAACCCAACGATGGCTGGGAAACCGGTCCGTCGGACGAGGCCGCCTGGAAGGCTTTCCTCGAGGCCAACGGGATCAAGAACTATGCGATCGGCCTGGGCGACGGTGTCAGCAGTGGCAACCTCAACCCGCTGGCCTATGACGGCAGCAACCATGTCAACACCAATGCGCAAGTAGTCACTGACCTCAACCAGCTCAACGCGGTGCTGTCCGGCACCGTGGGTGGTGCGCCGATCAGCGGCTTGCTGATGGGCGAGGGCGGTAGTTTTGGCGCCGATGGCGGCTTTATCAAGACCATCATCATCGAGGGCACCACCTACAGCTTCGATCCCACCGGCGACAACCACAAGGGCGCGCTGACGGTGCTCGAAGGCTTCAATCGCGGCACCTTCAACACCCTGGACAACAGCCTGAGCATTGCCACCACCAAGGGCGGCACCCTGGTGATCAACCTCGACACGGGCGAGTTCACCTACACCTCGCAGACCACCACCTCAGTGGTGCTCACCGAGCAGATTGCCTTCACCGCCAGTGACTACGAAGGCGACCTGGCCAGCCGCACCCTGACCATCAACATCCTGCCGAACGCGGCGCCGGTGGCGGTTGATGACCAGGTGATCACCAACGTCCTGTCGAAACACCTTGCGGTACCGGTTGAAGGCTTGCTGGCCAATGACACGGACGCCAATGGCGACCGCCTGAGCGCCACGCCCACCACGTTCAATACGGGCTGGATTGCCAAGGGCGAGGACTTTACCGGCAGCGGCGCGATCAACTTCGCTGGCCACCAGAACAACTTCGGCAACCGGAACCTGGCGGATGTGCGCAGTGCCTTCGCGGCGGACACCGCCGCGATGACCGCACTGCTGGTGATCAGTGGTTACCTGGGCCAGGTCAGCAACGGCAATGCCAACGATGAGGACTTCATCACCGTCACCCTGAAAAAGGGCGAGACCCTCAACCTGGACCACAACCTGGCGGCGGGGCACATCAGTCTGGAGTACTCGCTCAACGGTGGCGGGTTCCTCGGCATCGACAATCACAGCACCCTCAACGCCGCCGAGGACGGCACCTACCGCATCCACGTGAGCAACCTCAGCAATAGCAGCGGCAGCCACGTCAATGCCGCGGAAAACTATCAGTTGGACCTGACGGTCAACTACGCCGGCGCCCATGAAAGTTCGCCGGACTTTGTCGGTAGCTATACCGCCAGCGACAACCACGGCGGTAGCGACTCGGCCTCCGTCGGTATCTCCTACCAGGCAGGGCATACCCTGACCGGCACTGCCGGCGACGACGTGCTGCTGGCCGGTGGCGGCGACAACCTGCTGAATGCCGGCGACGGCAATGATGTGCTCACCGCCGGCAACGGCAATAACCAGTTGCATGGCGGGGCCGGCAACGACCTGTTGTTCAGTGGCCTGGGCAGCGACCTGCTGGACGGCGGTGATGGCATCGACACCGCCAGCTACGCCCATGCCAGCGCCGGGGTGGTGGTCAACCTCGGCTTGCTCGGGGCGCAGAACACGGGCGGGGCGGGCCTGGATACCCTGACGGGGATCGAAAACCTGATCGGTTCGACGTTCGACGACACCCTGATCGGTAACAGCAACGCCAATACCCTGACCGGCGGCCTGGGCAACAACACCCTGACTGGCGGCGGAGGGGCCGATACCTTCCAGTGGTTACACGGCAACAGCGGGCACGACGTGGTCACCGACTTCACCCTGGGCACTGACAAGCTCGACCTGTCGCAACTGCTGCAAGGTGAAGCCGCCACCTCGTCCTCGCTGGATGATTACCTGCACTTCAGCGTCACCGGCAGCGGTGCGTCACTGCTCACCAGCATCGACGTCAAGGCCACGATCGGTGCGCCTTCGACCCAGACCATCGACCTGGCGGGCGTCAACCTGGCCGAGCATTATGGCGTCACGCCGGGGGCCGGCGGAGTGATCGCCAGTGGGCATGATACGGCGACCATCATCAACGGCATGCTCAACGACCATTCGTTGAAGGTCGATACGGTCTGAGCGCAAGCGAGGGTCCAGGAGTGAGCACTCCCGGGCTCTCGATCCCCCTCACAACGGTTGCGGGTGCCCGATCAATCGGCCCATCGCGCCAAACAGCCCTAGTTCCTTGAGCGCTTGCAGTTCGCCTTGGGTCTCGACCCGTTCGGCAATCAGCGGCAGGTCGATGCTGTGGGTGGCGCGGTAGATGGCTTCGATGAACAGGCGCTTGTCGCTTTGCTCATCGATGGCGCGGATGTAGCTGCCGTCGATCTTCAAGTAAGCCAGGCCCAGTTGAGTCAGGTTGCCGATCTGGCTGAAGCTGCCGCCGAAGTGCTGCAGGCCGATGCGATAACCCGTGTCGCGCAGGCTCAGGCACAACTGGCGCAGGGCGTCGGGCGGTGGCAGTTGGTGTTCGTCGATTTCCAGGGTCAGCAACGGCGCCAGGTCCGGCAGGGCATTGAGGATGTCCTGGATGATGCGCAACTGTGCGGGGTCGCGCAGGGTGCTGCCGGACAGGCTCAGGGCCAGCGGCTGGCGATGTTCGGCGAGGTGTTCGAGGGTGTGTTCGAGCATCGCCAGGTCAAAGCGTGCGGCCCAGCCCAGGCGTTCGATCCAGGGCAGGAAGTGCCCGGCGGCAATGGCTTCGCCTTGCGGGTCGAGCAGGCGCGCGAGGACTTTGTGATGCAACACCTGGCGGGTGTCGGCGCATTGCACCACCGGTTGAAAGTACAGTTGCAGTTTGCCGTGGCTCAGAGCGTCGTCGATCCAGCTGCGCCAGTCGTGCTGGGTCTGGTGCTGCGGGGCGCTGGACTGTGCCAGGTACACCCACGGCCGCTCCGGTTGCAGTTGCGCCTGGGTCAGCGCCTGATCCAGGCGCATCAGCACGCTGTTGGTGCGCTCGCCGGGGACAAAGGGCACCACGCCCAGGTGCGCGACGGGCATGCAATCGCTGGCCCCCGTGAGGCGCAGGTTTTCCAGGGTGGCACTGATTTCCCCGGCCAGGCGTGTCGCCTCCTGGCTGTCCAACCCCGGGGTCAGCAGGCTGAACTCGCCGCCACGGTTGCGTGCGGCCAACCAGGCCCGCCGTTCGGGTGACTGGGTCAGGCGTTTGAGCAGTTGGCCGATGGTGGTGATCAGCGCATCGGTGTGCTGCCCGCCCAGGCGTTGGTTGAGACCGGCCAGGTCATTGATCCGGAACATCAGCAGGTGACCGGCGCTGCTTTGCTCGGTGACCAGCAGGCACTCGGCCAGTTGCTCGTCGAGCAAGCGTCGGTTGGCCAGCCCGGTGAGGTTGTCCTGGTAGGACTCGGCGCGCAGTTTTTCACTGCGCGCCGCTTCTTCGGCAAACAGGCCCTTGAGTTTCTCGACCATCTGGTTCATCGCCAGCATGACGCGCTTGAGCTCCGGGGTCCTGGGCAGTTTGGCAGTACTGAGGAACTCCCGGTTACTGATGGCCTGCGCCTGGGTCACCAGGGTGTCGAGCGGGCGCAATTGGCGGCGCAGCAGCCAGCCGCCGAACACCGCGCTGAGCAAGCCACACAGCAGCAACCAGAGCAGGCTGCCGAGGCTGCTGTCCCAGAGTTTGGCCAGGGCAAACTGCGGGTTGCTCTGCACTTCGACCCGGGCTACCTGTTCCCAGCCGCGCATGATCAGCGCGTCACCGCCCTGGGGGCGCAGGTCGACCAGCCTGACGAACCAGTGGGGCACTCCTTGGGTTGTGGCCGCGCTGCTGCGCTCGACTAGCAGTTGCTCGTCCTCGATGTTGACCACCCGGATACTGGCGAAGTAGCCGCTGTCAAAAATCGAGCTGACCATCAACTCGATCATCGCCGGGTCGTCCACCTGGCTGGTCAGCGACAGGCCGAGCGCCGTGGCGGCGTCCTGGGCGTGGGAGCGCAATTGACCGAGCATCTGCTCGCGCGAGCTCTCCAGGCTGACAAAAAAACTGCCGCTGAAGGCCACCAGCAAGAACAGGCAGATGGCCAGGAACAACTGTTTGAGTAGCGACATAGGACGCTCCTTGTTGATCGGCGATGTTAGCCGTCGCCCACGGCAAAACCTTCGGCCTGCATCTTCTGCAGCACATCCTGCCAGCGTGACAGGCGCTTGGCGTCGCCTTTGCGTTTGCCGCCGTCCGCCCCCGGCATGTACAAGCCTTCGGCATTGAAGGCGTACACCGGCAGCAGGTCCTTGCGGTTCGAGGCGGGGCGGATGTCGCTGATCAGGTTGTCGAGCACCAGCGGGTCGGCGCTGGGGGTGGCGTAGTAGGTCAGCACCATGTGCGCCTGATTGCGGGTCAGGGCCTTGACGTAGGTAATGCGCAGTTTTTCACTGGGCACGCCGAGGTTGCGCAGGCTGAAATATTTGGCCAAAGCGTAGTCTTCGCAGTCGCCGGCACCCTTGACCAGGGATTCGATGGGGGTTGCCCAATAATCAGTCTGGCGCCAGATGCGAGTGTCGTCGCGAAAGCTCAATTGCTGGTTGAAGAAGCGATTGACGGCGGTCAGCTGCTCGCGTTCGGGTTGTCGGGTTTCGCCTTGCAGCATCTGGTTCCATGCCTCGATCCGTCCCTGGGCGCTGCCCAGAGGGCCGTAGCGTTGCTCGGCCGTTTGCAGGATCTGGGCGAAATTCCAGTTCGCCCGGACATTGCCTGGCCCTGTCAGCCAAAAAACGCTCAACAGCAGCCATCCGCCGAGCCAAAGTCGGAGCGTTGACCATCCTGGGCGACGCCGACTGCGGGACATGTCTGGCTGCTCAAATGCAGATGGGTGAAGTCTAGGCGATATTTTCCGCGGGGCGGGCTCAGGTCCTGGGCAGGGTTTTCTGGCGCAGGATGTACACCGTCACCAGCACCGCGCTGGTCAGCATGAAGCCGCGAGCCCACGGCAGGGGCACCAGGTAGCACGACAGGCCGATGCTCAACCACATCAGGCCAATGGCGTAGACCTTGCCCTTGAGGGGAATACCATTGCCGTCCAGGTAGTCGCGGATCCAGGGGCCGAGGCGCGGGTGCTGCACCAGCCACTGGTAGAAACGCGGCGAACTGCGGGCAAAACAGGCGGCCGCCAGCAGCAGGAATGGGGTGGTGGGCAGGACAGGCAGGAAGATGCCGATCACTCCCAACGCTACGCTCAACCAGCCGATGGCCAGGAGCACGTAGCGCAGCATCAGGGAGCGGTTGCCTATGGGATCAGCCACAGGCAGGGACTCAGTGGTGACGAGGCTTGAGGATCGCCGGTTTTTCGTCAGGGGCGTTGCACAGCAGGTACAGCGCGGTCAGGGCTTCCGGGATCTGGACGATCATGTCGTCCATCAGGTTGGCGTCGGCGGCGATGTCGGAGAACTCCGGCTGCTCGTCGAACAGACCCGAACCGACCATGATCGGCAGGAGCATTTCGCTGACTTCGTCTTCGGCGGTTTCGAACCAGGCTTCTTCGCGCAGGAACACCCCTTCCATGAAGCCGATGCACCAGCCGCGCAGGTCGGAGTCGTCCGGCTCTTCGCCGAGGTCGAGGTCGCACGGCAGCTCGAATTCTTCATCGGCCGCCAGCTGGCGAGCGATGTGGGCCTTGAGGGCCAGCAAGGTCGCTTCGATTTCTTCGCGCTGGGCGTCGCTGCTGTAGTGCGGTTCTTCGGCGAACAGGGCGTCGATCCATTCGCGGTCCGGCACGGTTTCCGAACAGATCGACAGGGCGGTCAGATAGCCGTGGGCGGCCACGTAGTCCAGCGCCTCGTCATGCAGCTCGTCGGCGTCGAGGAAGGCTTGCAGGCGGGTTAGTTGCTCAGCGAAGGACATTAGGGGGGCTACCTTGGGAATATACGATGAACAATTCTAGGCGTTCTTGAGCGCTCAGGCCAGCCGCGCGGCGGATTTGCCCACAATCGGCAGCTGCTGGATAAGGATACGGGGCGATCAAAGGCGGCTATTCGTCAGTGGTGTCCATTGCCGGGCAGGGCTCGGGTATACTCGCGCGTTTTGCATGCCCTGCAGCTGCCCGCGCACTGCGGACAAATCCGCTAACGGATCTGTCCGTGAACTACTCGGTGTTTTGATCCAGCCTGCATCCAGGGATATTCAGCACCCATCGGAGTTTTCCATGCTCGAACAGGCTCAACGCGTCCTCAAGGACATCTTCGGCTACGACAGTTTCCGTGGCCGCCAGGGTGCCATTATTGAGCGCGTGGCCAGCGGTGGCGACGCCCTGGTTCTGATGCCTACCGGTGGCGGCAAGTCCTTGTGTTTCCAGGTCCCGGCCCTGTTGCGCGAAGGGTTGGCAGTGGTGGTTTCGCCGTTGATCGCCCTGATGGACGATCAAGTCGCCACCCTGGAAGAGCTGGGTGTGGCCGCGGCGTCACTCAACTCCACCTTGAGCGCCGAGCAGCAGCGTGACCTGGCGACGCGGATCAAGCGTGGCGAAGTGAAGATGCTGTACCTGGCGCCGGAACGCCTGGTCCAGCCGCGGATGCTGGCCTTCCTGCAGAGCCTGGAAATCGCCCTGTTCGCCATCGACGAAGCCCACTGTGTGTCGCAATGGGGCCACGACTTCCGTCGCGAGTACTTGCAGCTGGGCCAGTTGGCCGAGCTGTTCCCCAACGTCCCGCGTATCGCCCTGACGGCCACCGCCGACAAGCGCACCCGCGAAGAAATCGTCGACCGTCTGCATTTGCAGGACGCCGAACGATTCCTGTCGAGCTTCGACCGACCGAACATCTTCTACCGCATCGTCCCCAAGGAGCAGCCGCGCAAGCAGTTGCTGGCGTTCCTCGCCGAACGCCGCAGCGATGCCGGCATCGTCTACTGCCTGTCGCGCAAGAAAGTCGACGAAGTGGCGGTGTTCCTCAGCGAGCAGGGCTTCCCGGCGCTGCCGTATCACGCCGGCCTGCCCAACGAAACCCGAGCCCATAACCAGAAGCGCTTCCTCAACGAGGAAGGCCTGATCATGGTCGCGACCGTGGCGTTCGGCATGGGTATCGACAAGCCCAACGTGCGGTTCGTCGCGCACCTGGACTTGCCAAAGTCCCTCGAAGCGTACTACCAGGAAACCGGTCGTGGCGGCCGTGATGGCCTGCCGGCAGATGCCTGGATGGCCTACGGCCTGCAGGACGTGGTGATGCTCAAGCAAATGCTGCAGAACTCCGAGGGCGACGAGCGTCACAAGCGCCTGGAGCAGCACAAGCTCGATGCCATGCTCTCGCTGTGTGAAGAGACCCGCTGCCGCCGGCAGACCCTGCTGGCCTACTTCGACGAAGACATGCCGCAACCCTGCGGCCACTGCGACAACTGCGTCGACGGCGTGCAAACCTGGGACGCCACCGAACCGGCGCGCCAGGCGCTGTCGGCCATCTACCGGACTGGCCAGCGTTATGGCGTCGGCCATCTGGTGGAGGTGCTGCTGGGCAAGGACAACGAGAAGGTCCGCGGCGCCGGGCATCAACACCTGTCGGTGTTTGGCGTCGGCAAGGGGCGGGCGGAAGGCGAGTGGCGCTCGTTGTTCCGCCAGCTGGTGGCCCGTGGCCTGGCCGACATCGACCTCGAAGGCTACGGCGGCCTGCGCCTGAGCGACAGTTGCCGACCGCTGCTCAAGGGCGAAGTGACCCTGGAGCTGCGCCGCGACCTGAAACCGCAAACCACCGCCAAGAGCAGCTCCAGCCATGCCAGCCAACTGGTACGCGGCGAAGAGCGCGAACAGTGGGAAGCCTTGCGCGCCCTGCGGCGCAAACTCGCCGAAGAGCATGGCGTGCCGCCCTATGTCATCTTCCCGGACTCGACCCTGCTGGAAATGCTTCGCAGCCAGCCCGGTACCCTGGCGGAAATGGCCCGGGTCAGCGGGGTCGGTGCCCGCAAGCTCGAGCGTTATGGCGAGGCGTTCCTCGAAGTGCTCGGCGGCCAGGCGGAGGCGCCGAAAGTGGTGGCCGACCTGCGCCACGAACTGATCACCCTGGCACGCGCGGGCATGACCCCGCTGCAGATTGCCGGCCAACTGCAATGTTCGGAGAAAAACGTCTATACCCTGCTGGCGGAAGCCATTGGCAAACAGCAGTTGTCCCTGGAGCAGGCACTGGATCTGCCCGAAGACCTGTTGGGCGAAATCCAGGACGCGTTCCTCGACGGCGAGGGCGAATTGCCGCCGGTGGCAGAGATCGCACCGTTGTTTGTCGGTCGGGTGCCAGAGGGTGTCCTGTACTGCGTCCGCGCGGCCTTGCAGTCGGAATTCGAGATCTGAGCAGCACTTCGCAAGATGTAACGATTCAGTACAGAGTCACCCTTGCTTCGTATCAAGGGTCATGCTTAGCTGACTAATAATTAGTTTCACCCTATTTCAGTCTAATCATGAGTTCTTTATGTCGTTAACCGAACAACACCGTTTTGGCATGCAGTTGGCGCAAATGTCTCGTGGCTGGCGCGCCGAACTGGATCGCCGCCTTGCCGGGCTCGGTCTGTCCCAGGCGCGCTGGTTGGTGCTGCTGCACCTGGCCCGTTTCGAAGACGCGCCGACCCAGCGGGAATTGGCACAAAGCGTGGGTGTTGAAGGTCCCACCCTGGCCCGACTGCTCGACAGCCTGGAAAGCCAGGGGCTGGTGCAGCGCCAGGCAGTGGTGGAAGACCGTCGGGCGAAAAAAATTGTCCTGTGTGACACCGCCCGCCCGTTGATCGAACAAATCGAAACCATCGCCAACGCACTGCGCCAGGAACTGTTCGAGGGCGTGGACGAAGCCGAACTGGCATTGTGCATGCGTGTCCACGGGCGCATCCTGGCAAACCTGGAAAAACCCTGAGGCCCGGGGCACCCGCTCCTGATTAGAAGGTCTGCCCCAGGTTCATGTAGATCGCCTGTTCGTCATCGTCGTTGAACCCGTAGCTGAAGTTCAGCGGCCCCAGTGGCGTATCAAAACCCAGGAATATGCTGACGGCGTTGATGTAGCCGCTGTCGAACTCGTTGTCGTTGTTCCACGCCCGGCCGCGTTCCAGCGAGCCGCCGGCGTACAGCGGGAAGTCCAGTGGCAGGTAGGCGCGCGGGGTCAGGCGCCGGTAATAGACCGCCCGGGCCAGGCTGACGTTCTGGCCGGAGATCGAGTCCTCGCGAAAGCCCGACAGTTGCCGCGCACCGCCCAGCAGGAAGCTGGAAGTCACCACATTGGCCTGGTCCAGGGTGCGTCCGTAGCGACCGCCGAGGATGTAGGTGTCCGGGCCGAAGCTCAAGGCCTTGTCCAGTTTGAACTCCCACTGGCGATAGCGCTGGTCCGAGCCCAGTTCCGGCTCGAACTCACGGAATGACAGGCCGATGTCTTCACCCGCGTGGGGGAAGTAGACATTATCCAGCGAGTCGAACGAGTACTTGAGCTCATAGAACCCTTCATTGAAGCTTTCGCTGGGCAGGTCCTGGTCGCCGATACGCACGTCCGCCTTGCCCCAGGCCTCGCCGACCCCCAGGCGGATCTCGCCACTGTTGCCGATCTGCCGTCCCACGTTCAGGCCAAAGCCGTAGCGCTCCAGGCGATACTCGGCCACCGGGTCGTTGTCGAGGATGGCGTCGACGTTCTGCGACTCGATCGCCGCATAAGGCGCAATGAAGTAGCGCGAGCCCACGTCCAGGGGTTGGTAGAACTCACTGTACAGCTCCTGCTGGTCGCCGATCTGCACCCGGGTCAGCCACTCGGCGCCGAGGCGGTTGATGCCGTTCATGCGGTAACTGGCGCCGATGTTGAAGGCGCTGTCGCCTTCCATGTCGTCGGACAGGTTCAGCCCCAGGCGCAGGTAGTCGGTGCCGGTGCGCTTGCCGCGCGCACGGATCACCAGGGTGTTGTCCGCGCCCTTGTGGACCACCCGGTACTGCACCTGCTCGAAGTAATCCAGGCCATACAGGGTGCCCATGTCGGTCTGTAGCCGGCCCATGTCCAGTGGTTCGCCGATGTGCTGGCGGATGTAGTAGCGGATCACGTCATCGCCGACTTTCGAATCGTTTTCGACCTTGATCGCGGTAATGATCGGGGTGCGCTGACCGGGTGCGCGGGCGGCCGTCAGTTCGGCATCCACTGTGTCAGTGGGGCGCAGGCGGGCCAGGCGGGCATCGAGGATGCGCGTGGCGCGGTAACCGGCGTCGATCATTTCCTGGGCCTTGCCGAAGTCGGTCACGCCGAAGCTGGCCAGGGCCGGCTGGACCAGCACATCATCGGGGTGCAGGGTCGCCAGTTGTTCTTCGGAGTTGCTGCGGGTCATCAGGGTGATCGACTGGTTCAGCACATCGACCACGGTTGTCAGTTGTTTACGGCTGCGCAGCGGGGTGCCGATGTCGACCACGATGGCGATATCGACGCCCATCTCGCGGGCCACGTCCAGCGGGATATTGTCGGTCATGCCACCGTCCACCAGCAGCCGGCCGTCGAGTTCGACCGGGGCGAACACCGCCGGGATCGACATGCTCGCGCGGATCACCTGGGGCAGGTGGCCCTTGCGGAACACCACTTTTTCACCACTGGCAATGTCGGTGGCCACGGCGCGGAACGGAATCGGCAGCTTGTCGAAGTCACGGGTATCACTGGCGTGGGCCAGCAGGCTTTCCAGCAGCAGTGCCAGGTTCTGCCCCTGGATCACGCCCAGAGGCAGGCCGAGGCTGCCGTCGTCGCGAAAGCTCAGTTTCTGTTTGACCAGGAAATCGCGGTCGTCCTGTTTGCGTCGAAACGGCACGTCGGCCCGCGGCGGGGCGTCCGACAGCGCCTGTTGCCAGTCAATCCCCAGCGCCAGTTTTTCCAGCTCATCGACCTTGTACCCTGAGGCATACAGCCCACCGATCACCGCGCCCATGCTGGTGCCGGCGATGGCATCGATATGGATACCTTGTTCTTCCAGCGCCTTGAGCACCCCAATGTGGGCCAGCCCGCGGGCAGCGCCGCCGGACAGGACCAGGCCGATTTTCGGTCGTGGGTTTTCAGCCGCCACGACGCACAAGGGCAGTAAACACAGAAGCAGGCAGGACAGCAGGCGGCGCATCGGGTATCTCGGGTGAGCGGTAAAGGCGGCTATTATAGCGACGCCATCGAACTCAGGAGTCTCGCAAACCATGTCTGCCCGTAAACCGGAAGTGGTCATCACCTATTGCACGCAATGCCAATGGCTGCTGCGCGCCGCCTGGCTGGCTCAGGAACTGCTCAGCACCTTCAGTGACGAGCTGGGCAAAGTGTCGTTGGTGCCCGGCACCGGCGGGGTGTTCCAGATTACCTGTGACGACGTGCAGATCTGGGAGCGCAAGGCTGACGGCGGTTTCCCCGAAGCCAAGGTGCTCAAGCAGCGGCTGCGCGACCAGATCGATCCGCAGCGCGACCTGGGCCACAACGATCGCAGTTGAGCGACGCTCACTGGGCACTCGCCACCTGGCGGGGCTTGGGGCCGGTGCTGCGGCTGCCCAGCAGGCTGGAGGCTACGATGGCGATAATGATCAGCGCGCCTCCCAGGAGCATGCGCAGGCTGGGGTTTTCGTTGAACAGCAGCCAGGCCACGCTGATCCCGTAGACCGGCTCCAGGGCAAACACCACCGCCGCCGTGCGTGCCTTGATCACCGCCAGGCTGGCGACGAACAGGCTATGGGCCAGGCCGGTGCAGAACACCCCGAGCAGGCCGATCCACAGCCAGTCGAGGGCGCGAACTTCGCTCAGCCCCGGCGCGGCCACCGGCAACAGGCACAACGCAACCACCACGTTCTGGCACAGCGCCGCCTGCACCGGCGGAATGTGCCCGGCGCTGGCGCGGTTGGTCAGCGACAGCAAGGAGAACAGCAAGCCGGACGCAACCGACCAGAGCAGGCCGCTGGTGGCTTGGCTGGCCAGGTCGAAATCCGGGGTCACCAACACCAGGCCGATGCTCACCAGCAGCACCAGGAGGATTTCGTTGAGGCGAATCCGTTCGCGGAAAATCAGCCCTTCGAGGATCACGGTAAACGCCGGGAAGCTGGCGAAACCCAGGGTGGCAATCGCCACGCCGGCAACCTTGACCGCAATGAAGAAACTCACCCAGTGCCCGGCCAGCAACAGGCCGCTGAGCAACAGGCGGCGCAGATCCCGGGCCTGCAGTTGGCGCCAGCCGGTGCTGCTGGCGAACCGCGCAAAAAATGCCAGGGCGAGCACGGCAAAGGTCGCGCGGCCGAAGACGATGATGGCGGGGGAGGCGGCGGCGAGTTTGCCGAGGACACCGGTCAGGCCAAACATCAGTGCACCGATGTGCAGGGCGCCAAGGGCGGAACGGGGAGTCATTTCAATCCTTAAACAGAAGAACGCAGTCGTGCTATTGAAGCGCGCCAGGTGCGGGGCTGTCTGTCGCCAGACTCGCGTTTTCTAGCGCCAGCCTAGCGTTCGTTCACCGTGCGTCGCAACGCGCCGGGGGATGAGCCGAATTCGCGCAGCACCGCAGCGGCGAACGCGCTTTGCGAGGCATAGCCGACCCGGCAGGCGACCTCACCGATGGGCAGCGCGGTTTCGCGCAGCAACTTGACCGCGATATGCAGGCGCCGACTGCGGATATAGTCCATCGGGGTCTGCCCGCACTCGGCGACGAACCGGGCATGCAGCCGGGCGCTGGACAATCCTGCGATTCGGGCCAGGTCAGCGACTTGCAGCGGGTAGGCGGCGTACTGGTCGATGTGCCCATTGAGGGCGGCGTAGGGCAAGCGTTTGCTGGCGACCTGGTGTGGCGCCGCACTGTTGAGACTGGCCAACAGCAAAATCGCGCCTTGCTGGGCAATCAGCGGATCCTGCACCGGACTGCTGGCCAGCCAGCTCACCAGTTGGCTCTGCCCGGCATCGAGCGGCAGCCGGCCCGGGGTGTCGAGCAGGCGCCGACTGGCCTCGGCGTGCTCACCCAACGATTGCACCAGCCATTGTTCACTTGGCACGTCGAGCACCAGGCAGCGGCTGCCTTTCGGGCTGCCGCAGGCATGATGGGCGCCTTGGGGGATCACCACAAAACTCTGTTGCTGCACTTGGCTACCCTGGCCGCCGACCTCGAAATCGAGTGCGCCCGACAGGCCGAACACCAGTTGTGCGTGGTCGTGGCTGTGGACGATCAGGTCGTGGCTGTATTGGCGTAGCGTGAGGATCGGTCTCATCACGGTCTCCTGGGCAGGACCGCAGTTTACACCGGCTGGGTCCTGTTCCGGGCTGTCATCGGATTGGCGTATTTGTGTCATGGGTCATTAATCGCTGCGGTGCAAGCTTGCGAAAACTCTCGCAGAGGTTGCCCATGACCCGTGCCGAACTCGCCAAGCCCAGCCGTAAACAACGCGTGCGCACCTTATGGATCTCCGATGTGCACCTGGGCACCCGGGATTGTCAGGCCGAGCATCTGTCGCAGTTTCTCAAGGGCTATCACGCCGACAAGGTGTACCTGGTCGGCGACATCATCGATGGCTGGAAGCTGCGCAGCGGCATGTACTGGCCCCAGGCGCACACCAACGTAATCCGGCGCCTGCTGACCATGAGCAAGCGTGGGACCGAGGTGATCTATGTCACCGGCAATCACGACGAGTTCCTGCGGCGCTACTCCCGGTTGATCCTGGGCAATATCCAGTTGGTGGACGAGGCGATCCACGTCACGGCCGATGGGCGGCATCTGTTGGTGATCCATGGTGATCAGTTCGACGTGATTACCCGTTATCACCGCTGGTTGGCGTTCCTCGGGGACTGGGCCTACGAACTCACCCTGACCCTCAACCGCTGGCTCAACCACTGGCGTGCCCGGTATGGCTACGGTTACTGGTCGTTGTCGGCGTATCTCAAGCACAAGGTCAAGACGGCGGTCAGCTTTATCAGCGATTTTGAACAGGCGATTGCCCACGAGTGCGTCAAGCGCGGGCTGCACGGGGTGGTGTGCGGGCACATCCACCACGCCGAGATCCGCAAGGTGGGCGAGGTGGACTACCTCAATTGTGGCGATTGGGTGGAGTCCTGCACCGCGCTGATCGAACACTGGGACGGCACGATCGAACTGTACCGCCTGGCCGATGCCCAGGCGCGCGAGGCCCAACTCAATGCCATCAAGGTCGCCGAACCGGCCTGACCCCGCTCGTTGTCTGTAAACAACCCAGTCACCGTGGGAGCGGGCTTGCCCGCGATGAGGCCGGCACATTCACCACCGAGGGGGCCTGACACACCGCTATCGTCGGAACGCCGCCCGGAGCAAGCTCGCTCCTACGGGATTGGGTGTATGAAAAATCCGCGAGCCTCCAAAACCCTGTGGGAGCGGGCTTGCCCGCGATGAGGCCGGCACATTCATCACCGGGGGGCCTGACACACCGCTATCGTCGGAACGCCGCCGGAGCAAGCTCGCTCCTACACCATCGCCGCGCTGTAGATGGAGTTTTTTGGGTGTGCGAACAAGCGTTCCATCATCGGCTCGAAGAAGCTCAGGGGCAGGGTGTCATAGCTGGGGTCAAACGCCGCGGCGTCGTACTTGGCGCAGAACTCGATAGTCTGGCGGTACTGCGGGTGTTCGCTGAACTGCTCGCGCAGGTGTCGGTCCATGCCCAGGTGATGGAAGAAGTAGTAACCCTGGAAGATCCCGTGCTGTTCCACCATCCACAGGTTCTCGGCACTGACAAAAGGCTTGAGGATGGCCGCGGCAATGTCCGGGTGGTTGTAGCTGCCGAGGGTGTCGCCAATGTCGTGCAGCAGCGCGCACAGCACGTACTCCTCGTCACGTCCGTCGCGCCAGGCTCGGCTGGCGGTTTGCAGGGAGTGGGTCAAGCGGTCCACGGGAAAACCGCCAAAATCACCCTCGAGCAATTTCAGGTGCGCCACGATCCGGCCTGGCAACTGCTTGGCGTAGGCGCTGAAGTCGGCCGCGATGATGCTCCAGTCTTCCTGCGTACCGTCTTTCATGTGGGTGAAACGGGCGTGGGCATTCATCGGCTATCCTCTTGTTCTCTTGCCGGGATGAGTCTGAGTGTAAAGCCTGGCTGCGGGCGCACAGTGGCCGCGCAGGACGGCTTGATGGCCCGGCGGGCCTAGAACGGCACCTTGCCGACGATCATGTCGCGGTACATGACAAAATCGCCGAGCAGGCTGTAAAGCGGGTGCTGGAAGGTCGCTGGACGGTTCTTCTCATAGAAGAAATGCCCCACCCAGGCGAAGCTGTAGCCGGCCAGTGGCAGCGCCAGCAATAACAGGAAAGCGCCCTTGGCAATGGCCAGGGCAAAAATGAAAATCACCAGGGTGGTCCCGATAAAGTGCAGTCGTCGGCAAGTGCTGTTGCTGTGTTCGTCGAGGTAATAGGGGTAAAACTCGGCGAAGCTGTTGAATCGTCTGACGTTTTCCACGACTGCAATCTCTGTGAAGGACGGTATGGCCAAGCGGATGTGCAACGGGCAGCTTAATTGAGTCTAGAGTGATCATTGGCATCGGCCAGTGACAATAGGCGCCACATTAGTATCCTTGGGAAATCGGCCGTGAAACGCGACTTATCAAGTAAGAAAATCCCATGAGCGAACGAACGACTTCTGCAAGCTGGGCGATGGGGATTGTCAAGGCACTGGAAATGGACGGCCTGGATTGCCGGGCCCTGTTCCAGCAGCTGGGGCTGGACTTTGCAGCGCTGGACGATCCCGATGCGCGTTTTCCACAGGACTCCATGACCCGGCTCTGGCAGCTGGCGGTCGAGCTGTCCGGCAATCCGGCGATTGGCCTGAACATGGGCAAGGTGGTGCGCCCGGCGTCCTTTCATGTCGCCGGCTATGCATTGATGTCCAGCCAGACCCTGGCCGAAGGATTTCAGCGTCTGGTGCGTTATCAGCGGATCATTGCCGAAAGTGCTGACCTGAGCTTTCGCCTGCTACCCGAAGGTTATGCACTGATCCTGACGGTGCACGGCGACCATCTGCCACCGACCCGGCAAAGCGCCGAAGCCTCGCTGGCCTGTGCCCTGGGCCTGTGCGGCTGGCTGACCGGACGCACCTTGCAACCGCGCAAGGTGCTATTCCAGGGCGCGCTGCCGCTGAACCTCGCGCCCTACAAGGAAGCCTTCCATGCCCCGCTGGAATTTGATGCGCCCTACGATGCGTTGATCTTCGAACGGGCAGACATGGAGGCACCGCTGCCTACCGCCAATGAGGCCATGGCGGTGCTGCATGACCGGTTTGCCGGTGAATACCTGGCGCGATTTTCCGAAAGCCGGGTGACCCACAAGGCCCGGCAGGTGCTCTGTCGCCTGTTGCCCCAGGGCGAACCCAAGCGCGACACCGTGGCGCAAACCCTGCATCTGTCCCAGCGCACCTTGCAGCGGCGCCTGCAGGAAGAGGGCACGAGCTTTCAGACGCTGCTCGACGATACCCGCCGCGAACTGGCCGAGCAGTACCTGGCGCAACCGAGCATGACCCTGCTGGAAATTGCCTACCTGCTGGGGTTCGCCGATCCGAGCAACTTCTTCCGTGCTTTCCGCCGCTGGTTCGACAGCACACCCGGCGAATACCGGCTGCGCCTGGTCGACTCGCCGAAAGTCCTCAGTGACGCCAGAACGCCGGAATACACAGCACAAACACGGTGATGATCTCCAGCCGCCCGAGCAGCATGCCCACCGAGAGAATCCACTTGGCGGCATCGGGCAGGGTGGCGAAGTTGCCGGCCGGGCCAATGGTTTCGCCCAGGCCTGGGCCTACCCCGGAAACGGTGCTGGCCGCGCCGGTCAGGGCGGTCATCCAGTCCACGCCGAGCAGCGACAGCAGCAGGGCGATGACGCAGATGGTGATGGCGAAAAAGAACGAGAAGGTCAGGATCGAACGCACGATCTCTTCATCGAGGCGGTGGCCGTTGTACTTCTGCTTGATCACCGCACGCGGGTGAATCAATTGGTTAAGGTTGGCCTTGAGCAGGATATAGGCGACCTGGAAACGAAAGATCTTGATCCCGCCGGCGGTTGAACCCGAGCACCCGCCGACAAAACCCAGGTAGAAGAACAACATCAGCGAGAAGTTGCCCCACAGGCTGTAGTCCCCCAGCGCAAAGCCGGTGGTAGTGACCACGGACGTGACGTTCAGCGCCACGTGGCGCAAGGCGTCGAGCCAGTGCAGGTTGGTGGTCCACCAATACCAGGTCCCCAGGACCAGCCAGGTAACCAGCAGCATGCCCAGCAGCCCCTGGACCTGTTGGTCCTTGATCAGCGCCCGGCGATTGCCGCGCAAGGTCGCCACATACAGGGTGAACGGCAGGCTGCCGAGAATCATGATCACCACTGCGACCCAGTGCACCGCCGGTGCGGTCCATTTCGCCAGGGACTGGTCGGAGGTGGAGAAACCACCGGTGGAAATCGCCGACATCGCGTGGTTGATGGCATCGAACGGCGTCATCCCAGCCCACCAGAACGCCAGGCTGCCAAGAATGGTGATCCCGACATAGGCGGCAACGATCAGGCGCGCCACCATGTGCGAGCGCGGCATGACCTTTTCCGAGCGGTCCGAGGATTCGGTCTGGAACAGCCGCATGCCACCAATGCGCAGCAGCGGCAGAATCGCTACTGCCATGCCGATAAAGCCGATCCCGCCCAGCCAGTGCAACAGCGAGCGCCACATCAGGATGCCCGGAGACATGTTGTCCAGGCCACTGAGTACAGTCGCGCCGGTGGCGGTGATGCCGGACATGCTTTCGAAAAACGAGTCGGTGTAGCTGATGTGCTGGGTCAACAGGAACGGCAGCGCCGCAAAGATACACACCACTACCCAGCTGGAGACAGTCAGCAGGTACATGTCGCGCGGGCGCAGGTGCACATGCTCGGGGCGCCCGGGGATGACCAGGGCCAGGCCGGCAAGAAAGGTGATCAGGCTCGACCAGAGGAACGAGGGCAGGTCGTTGGTGCGTTCGTAGATCACCAGCGTCGCCATCGGCACAACCATGCTGATAGACAGGGTGATCAGGAAGATGCCGATGATGAAACCAATGATCCGTAAGGTCGGCAACGCCATGAAGTCCGCTCGGGCTGATGTGGGAGGGCGCCATTCTACCTGCGGGGCGGGGCATGTAAACCGGCATCCGGTGGGCACTTACCGCTAGAATAGCCAAACTTTTTTTCAGGAGGTGGCCGATGCAGGCTCTCGACGCTTTGCTCAACCGTGTTTCCGTTCCGCGTTTGCTTGATCCGGCACCGACTGCCGAACAACGCGAAGTGCTGTTTGGCGCCGCCATGCGCGCGCCGGATCACGGGCATCTGCAGCCGTGGCGTTTCTTGACGGTCGAAGGTGAGGCACGCGAGCAATTGGGCGAGATCCTGGCCCAGGCCGCGCTGTTGCAGGATGCCGAAGCCCCGCAGGCGGTGGTGGACAAGGCCCGCAACGGACCGCTTCGAGCACCATTGGTGGTCGTGGTGATTGCGCGCTTGCAGGATCACCCCAAGTATCCGAAATCCGAACAGTTGCTGGCAGCGGGCTGCGCGGCCCACGGGATTTTGTTGGCGGCCTATGCCCAGGGGATCGGCGCGGTATGGCGCACTGGCGAGCTGGCGTACTCGGCGCACGTGGCCAAGGGCCTGGGCCTGGCCGAGGGGGAGGAGGTGATTGCCTTCCTGTACCTGGGTACCCCGCAGAAAGAACCGCGGGTTGCCGAGAAGGTCGACCTGTCGCAGTTTGTCAGCGCCTGGTCGGTCCAGGGCTGAACAACGCCTCTAGCCAAGCCCCTGTGGGAGCGGGCAGTCGGGGTGTTGGATTAGGCCGAGTACATATCCATTTTTGCGGTAACGGCCTCCTATGGTTCCGCTTTTACAGCGGCTCACTTTTGGAGGAGCCCAAAAGTAAGCAAAAGGCTCTTGCCCCACCACTCGGCACCTCGCTTAGGCTCGGTGTGCCCTCACGCAGGCTTGAATCCGTGGGCCGCCGCCACGCGCCATCCATGGCGCGGGGCGGCTAACCCGGCGTCCTGCCGGGTTACCCACGGCTTCAAGCCTGCGTTCGGCCAGCGTGGTTAACGGGGCGCCCAGGATCAAAAGCCAGAGCCA
>NZ_FYEC01000047.1:0-29035 GCF_900187635.1 Pseudomonas sp. Irchel 3H3
CCCAGTGCGGCTAAACCGGCGTCCTGCCGGTTTACCCCCCAAATCAATATCGAAGTACGGCCAGCGTGGTTAACGGGGCGCCCAGGATCAAAAACAAAGCGAGGCGGCCTTAGAGCCGACCTGATCGTTGGGGCATGCGCGGTGTAGCTTCTACTTCCTAAGACGCTGACGAAGTCAGCAATCTTTTGATCTGGCTCTGGCTCTGGCTCTGGCTCTGGCTCTGGCTCTGGCTCTGGCTCTGGCTCTGGCTCTGGCTCTGGCTCTGGCTTTTGATCCTGGGCGCCCCGTTAACCACGCTGGCCGAACGCAGGCTTGAAGCCGTGGGTAACCCGGCAGGACGCCGGGTTAGCCGCCCCGCGCCATGGATGGCGCGTGGCGGCGGCCCACGGCTTCAAGCCGGAGTGAGGGAACACCGAGCCTAAGCGAGGTGCCGAGTGGTGGGGCAAGAGCCTTTTGCTTACTTTTGGGCTCCTCCAAAAGTGAGCCGCTGTAAAAGCGGAACCATAGGAGGCCGTTACCGCAAAAATGGATATGTACTCGGCCAAATCCAACACCCCGGCCGGCCCACAGCCCGCCACAAAGTTGTGTAGATACCTATGCCGGGATGGCGGTGTGTCAGGGTCCATAAATGTTGGCTGTGCCAACCCCTGTGGGGACCGGCGCCCGCTTGCGGCCTGCCGGCGATGCTCGCGATGCGTACGCCTATCAGTCCTGGGACTCCAGGTCGCGCACGCGGGCTACCGCTTCGTCGCGGCTGTTGACGCCAAGCTTGCTGTAGATATGGCTCAAATGCCATTTCACGGTTTCCGGCGATAACCCCAAGGCGCGGGCGATTTTTTTGTTGGGCAGTGCTTGAGCCAGCAGGCGCACCACCTCGATCTCCCGCTCGCTCAGCGGTTCGATGCTGTTGGCCTGGGGTTTGCTCTGCGTGGCCTGGGCAGGCTTGCCGGAGACGGCGGCGGGGACGGCCACGTGGGCGGCCTGCAAGCGCTCGACGTAAAACGCCAGGACTGGGTCGAGGGTTTCCTGGCGAGTGATTTCCAGGATCAGGTCAAGGGCGTCCGGGTGGGCATCGAGCAGGCTGCGCAGCAGCCCGAAGCGTTGTCCGCGGCGCAGCGCCAGCAGCACTTTGTCGCGCGCGGCAGCCGGGTTGCCGCGCCGCGCCTCGATCACGGCACTCAACACCAGCAGGCGCACCGCACCGAGTTGCCGACGATGCCGTTCGCAGGTGTCGATCAATTGTTCAATGCGCTGCAAGGCGCCGTCGAGGTCGCCCTGGTGAATCTGCCAGCGGGCCCGTGCGTTCTCGGTCAGGATGTGAATTTCCTTGAGTGCACTGTGTCCGGCGTCGGGGTGGCGGGCGTCGATGGCTTCCAGCCTGGCCAGTTTGGCCTGGGCGGCGGCGGGTTCGTCGAGCAACAGGTGCCAGTGCACCCGCCAGGTCAGGCAGTAGGCCTGCAAGCGGTCCAGCCCGAGTTTGCTCGCGTATTCGTCGAGCCGATCGACGAAGGCGAAGGCCTCCTGATGGTTACCGGCGAGCCACTGCACTTTCCACAGCACCTGGAGCACCCGCAGCACCGAGTCGGGTATCGAAATCCGCTCAAGAATGTCGACCCATCCGGAGAGTAACTTGAAGGCCACGTCGACATCGTTGGTTTCGTACAACACCTCGCCCAGCAGTGCGGTGGCCAGGTAGGTCGCATCCGTCCCGGCCTTGCCGCAGTGGGCCGCTTCGTGGATCACGTCCCGATAGACGCGCTCCGACTGCTTCATCTGGCCTTCCAGGGCATGGCTCAACCCGGTCATGCAGCGGCCCTGGAGGCTACCGGCCGAGGTCCCGAGGAAGGGCTCGCCGTTAATCAGCAACGCTGGCCGGTCGAATTGCACCTGACGCGCCTTTTCGTATTCACCGCGGTGCATGTAAAGCCAGGACAGGATATTGGTGCAGGAGCCGATCGCGACACTGTTGCTGCCTGCTGGAGGGGCGAGCAATTGCGGCAGGACCGTCATCGCCGCATCGGTGTCATCCCGTTGCAGGGCCAGGGAGGCCCGCAGCAGGGCGACCATGAAACGATCATGCACCTGGTGTTCGGGGACGTCGTGAAGCAGTTGATCAAGGCTGTTGGCGCAGGCAATGAAGTCCCGGGCATAGAGCTGCATGCGGGCCTTGAGGATGCGCAGCTTGACCCGTGCCTGCACCTGCTCGACCGGCAACAGCCGTACCAACTCGATCAGCATGCGCAGGTCGCCATGGGCGTACAGCGCTTCGGCGTGTTGCTCGACCAGGTCGGCGGCAGCGTCGGGATCACCGCTCATCACCGCATGGTGCACGGCTTCATCCAGGTGTTGCTGGTCACGGAACCAGGCCCATGCCCGCGCATGCACGGCCTGTTGCTCGGCCCGGCTGCGCGAGTCGAAGTACTTGAGCAGGGTTTCGCGCAGCAGCGGGTGTAGCCGGTACCAGGTTTCACGCTGGGCGCTGTCCACGGGAATCAGGAACAGGTTGTCGCGCTCCAGGCGTGCCAACAGCGCGCTGGCTTCGCCGACGGCCTGGGGGTAACCGCTCAAGGCCGCGCACAATGAGGCGCAGAAACGGTTGCAGACCGCCATGAGCAACAGCAGGTCGAGGTCGGTGGGCGACAGGTGGGACAACACCTCGATCTCGAAAAAACGGGCGAAGGCCTGGTCGTCGCGCACCAGCGTCTGTACCGCGGTGCTGGTCGCGGCCGCTTGGGGTCGATTGTTCTTGCGACTGACTGCGAGCAACTGCAATCCCGCGACCCAGCCATCGGCCTGTTCATGGATCAAGCGCGCGTCACGGGCATTGATCTCACCCAACTGTGCCTTGAGGAACTGCGCGGATTCGGCCGGGGTGAAGCGCAAGTCGCGCAGGCTCAACTCCAGAACCAGTTCCTGGCTGCGCAACCGCGCCAGGGACAACGGCACCGCACTGCGCGACACCAGCGCCAGGTGCAGGTTGGCCGGCGCGTAATCGATCAGCCATTGCAGGGCTTGGTGAATGCCCACGTCCGTCAGGTGATGCAGGTCATCGAGCACCAGCACCAGCTCTTTGGTGCGCCGGGCAATGCTGCGCACCAGGGTGATCACCGTGCGCTCGACGGCCTCGCTGTCGATGCCCCGCCCTTCGAGCTGGGTCGCTTCGTGCACCAGGGCGGGGTCGATCTGGCCCAGGCTGGCCAGCAGATAGTCGAGAAAACGGGTCAGCTCATTATCATCGGCAGACAGGGTCAACCAGGCGACGTCAAAGCCCAGGGGCAACAGGGCCTGGCGCCAGGCGATCAAAGTCGAGGTCTTGCCGCAGCCCGCCGGTCCCTTGAGCACGATGCAGCGCTGGCGACGGGCCTTGAGCATTTGATCCTGCAGGCGCTCACGGGGGACCAGGCGTGCGGCACCGCGAGGAGGAATCAGCTTGGTACTGACAATCGGCGACTGGCTTGCCGTCGTGGGGCTGTCCGAAGCAGTGGACTTGGGGTGTTTGTCCATGAGGCTATCCGATTCATTTTTGTTATGGGCGTGCTCGAATCGGACCGAGTGTAACGCAGAGTTTGCCGCGCATGGCGCTCTGTTTGGCCAGGGCTGCACCCCGAGCCAATGGGGCGGGCAATCCCACCCGATGTGGGTGGTGGCCGCGACAAAGGGGCTTGTTCTACTGGCTGGCATAGGCAAGCGACGCCTGGCACAGAGCACCGGCGTCGCCGCATCGAACAAAAAAACAAGTGCCGCCAGCCGCCAACGCCGGTCGCCCACCCGCATGCCCATCGAGAGACCATCGCAGCGCTGGAGTTAGCCCATGGCCATTCAATTCAAGATCATCGAACACGTGGCACTGGTCACGCTCGACGCGCCCCATTGCAACAACGCCCTGACCATTGGCGACCTGATGCACCTGCGCAAGACCCTGCGTGCCTGCCAGGACGATGAGCAGGTGCGGGTCATCGTCCTGCTCGGGGCCGGTGAGCGCGCCTTTTGTTGTGGAGCCCACTTCAAGGAGTCCCTGCGCCCGGTGCCGGGGTTTGTCGCCGGGGCCCTGAAAAGTCGCGAGACCGAAGCCGAGGAGGGCGGTTACACCCGCTTGCTGGACCTTAGTGACCTGGACCTCTGGAAACCGCTGATCGCCGGGATCCAGGGCCTGTGCCTGGGTGGCGGCCTTGAACTGGCGTTGCAGTGTGATCTGCGAATCGCCACTGACGGCGCCTCATTCGGCCTGCCGGAAGTGCGCATGGCCGCCATCCCCTCGGCGGGTGGCGTGCAGTACCTGCTGCGTGCGGTAGGTTCGGCGCACGCGATGAAAATGGCCCTGACTGGCGAGCCGATCAATGCCCAGGAAGCCTTGCGCATTGGCCTGGTCAGTGACCTGGTGCCCGCCGGGCAACTGCAGGCCGTGGCACTGCAACTGGCGGAGCGGATCGCCGGCAACGGTCCGCTGGCGGTGCAATCGATCAAACAACTGGCGGTGCAGACCGCCCATCTGCCCGCGCGGGACTTTGTCAGCCAAGCCAACCTGCACTGGGGCCTGCTGCGTGACAGCCAGGACTTCGCCGAAGGCCGCCTGGCATTCGCCCAGACGCGTGCACCCAAGTACACCGGGACCTGAAATCCCCAGACCGCGCTGCATGTGTCCCGACCTGACAACAACAATTACAGGAGACTCATATGTACCTGACTCAAGGACTGCACCGCATGGCGCAGCAACAGCCCCATGCCCTGGCCACGGTATTTCGTGACCGACGCCAGAGCTACGCGCAAATGACCGATCGTGTCGCGCGCCTGGCCGGTGCCCTGCAAAAGCTCGGCATGCAAGCCGGTGATCGTGTTGGCCTGCTGGGCCTGAACAGCGACCGCTTCCTCGAATACTTCCTCGCCACCTGGTGGGGCGGTGGCGTGGTCAACCCGGTGAACATTCGCTGGAGCGTCGCGGAGATTGTCTATTCGCTGGATGACTGCGACACCCGCATTCTGTTCATCGACGACACCTTCCTGCCCCTGGCGCCGGCGATCTCGGCCTCGGCCCGAGTCACACCATTGCTGATTCACCTCGGCGATGGCCCGGCACCGGCAGGCATGCTCTCGTTCGAGCAGCTGATTCGCGACAACGCGCCGGTGGATGATGCCTTTCGCGGTGGCGAGGACTTGGCCAGTATCCTCTACACCGGGGGCACCACCGGCCAGCCCAAGGGCGTCATGCAGTCACACATGAACCTGTGGTCGGCGGCCGTGGCGCGTGCAGCGGATGTGCCGGTGCCGGCGGATGCCATGACCCTGCACATCGCGCCCATGTTCCACCTGGCGGCGTTGTCCCGGGTGATCCTGATCTCGCTGATCGGGCTGCCGAGTGTGTTTGTCCCGGCTTTTGATGCCTCGGACGTGATGCGCACCATCGAGCGCGAGCGCATCAGCGATATCCTGATTGTGCCGACCATGCTCCAGGCGCTGATCATGCACCCGGACTTTGCTCGCCATGACCTCAGTAGCCTGCGCAGCCTGACCTACGGCGCCTCGCCGATTGCCGTGCCGTTGCTGGAGCTGGCGCTCAAGGCCCTGCCCAATGTCGAATTCACCCAGGGCTATGGCATGACCGAAGCGGCGCCGCCGATCAGCGCCAATGGTCCGCAGAATCACAGCGCCGAAGGGATCGCCAATGGCCGCTTGCGTTCGGCCGGGCGTCCGGGACTGGGAGTGACAGTGCGCATTGTCGACGAACACGACAACGAAGTTGCGTGCGGCACCGTGGGCGAAGTGATTGTCCGTGGCCCGAACATCATGCTCGGGTACTGGAACAAACCCGAGGAAACCGCCCAGGCGTTGCGCGGAGGCTGGATGCATACCGGGGACGGTGCCTACATGGACGAGGACGGCTACCTGTACATTGTCGACCGCTTCAAGGACATGATTGTCAGCGGCGGCGAGAACATCTACTCCGCTGAGGTAGAAAGTGCGATCGCCAGTCATCCGGCTGTGGCGGTGTGTGCGGTGATCGGTATCCCGTGCCAGCAGTGGGGTGAGGCGGTGCACGCGGTCGTCGTGCTGAAGCCGGGCAACCAGGCGGCCGATGCGGAGATCATGGAGCACTGTCGGCGGTTGATCGCGGGCTACAAGACTCCCAAGTCGGTGGAGTTCCGCGAAGCCCTGCCGCTGTCCGGCGCGGGCAAGATTCTCAAGCGTGACCTGCGCGAGCCGTTCTGGCAGGGCAAAGACCGGAGCGTCAGTTGATGGAGACGCCCAGCCGTGGTGTGAGCTCGGTCCCCGAAGGATTTTCACCGGTGCAGGGCGCTTCGAAGTTCCTCAGTGGTTGTGCCGAGTTTTACATTCACCATGAACGGCCGGTCTTGGCGGTGCGTGTCCTGGGCCGGCACCTTAATTACGTGGGCATTGCCCATGGTGGTTTCCTTGCCACGGTTGCCGACAGCGCCTTTGGGATGATGCTCCGCCGCCTGCTGGTGATGGAGCGGGCGGCCATCACCGTCAATTTGAACCTCGACTACCTGGGCGCAGTGCGCGAAGGCGACTGGCTCGAAGCCCACGTCGAAATCCACAAGGCCGGCAGCAGCTTGATCAATGCCAGTTGCCGACTGCTGGACGGCGAGCGCCTGGTGCTGCGCAGCAACGGCGTGTTCACGCGCTGGAAACATCCGTTGCCGAACGCCGAATGATCCGCTGGGCGTAGCCTGCGCCCTCCTGACACAAGGGTGAAACCCATGTACATGACTTTATGCCTGCAGCGCACGCTGCAGCAGACGCCAGAGCAGATGGCGACGATTTTCGGCGCGCGCCGCCAGACCTATCGCCAGTTCGCCGACCGCGTCGCGCGCCTGGCGAGCGCCTTGTGCGAGCTGGGCATGGCCCCGGGGGACCGGGTCGGGATGCTGGCGCTCAACTCCGACCGCTACCTGGAATACATCATGGGGGTGTGGTGGGGTGGCGGGGTGCTCAACCCGGTCAACACCCGCTGGAGCGTGGCAGAAATCGTCTACGCGCTGGACGATTGCGACACGGCGATCCTGATCATCGACGAGCATTTCCTCGCCCTGGCCGACGCCATCCGCGCGGGTGCGCGCAATGCGCCGTGCTTGATCTACGCCGGGGAATGACCAACACCCGCCGGCATGCTCGGCTTCGACGAGTTGATTGCCCAGGCCAGGCCAATGGCCGACGCCGGCCGGGGTGGCGAAGACCTGGCGTGCATCATGTACACCGGTGGCACCACCGGCTTTCCCAAGGGGGTCATGCAGTCGCACCTGAATCTGTGGTCGGCGTGCATGCCGCGCATGGTCGATATGCCGCCGATACCCGGCGGCCGGCTGTTGCAGGTGGCGCCGCTGTTCCACGTCGCCGGCATGGCCCGGGCGCTGATCCAGTTCCTGGCCGGCGAGTGCCATGTGCTGGTGTCGAGCTTCGAACCCCTGGCGGTGCTGCAGGTGATCGAACGCGAGCGGATCAGCGAGACCCTGCTAGTGCCGACCATGATCCTGGCGCTGCTGGACCATCGCGCGTTGCCGCGGTATGACCTCAGCAGCCTGCAACGCTTGACCTACGGCGCTTCCCCCAGTGCCGGGGAGATGGTCGAGCGCCTGCTGGCACGCTTTCCAGCGCTTGAATTGTCCCACTCCTATGGGCTGACCGAAGCCTGTCCGGTGGTCTCCAGCAACCTGCCGTGCAATCACAGTGCATCGGCGCGTGCAAGCGGGCTATCGCGTTCGGTGGGGCGTGGCGGGCTGGGGTTGCAGGTGAAAATCGTCGACCCCCAGGGCCAGGAGGTGCCCCGCGGTACCGTGGGCGAAATCATCGTGCGCGGGCCGAACGTGATGCAGGGGTACTGGAACAAACCCGAGGAAACCGCCCAGGCCCTGCGTAACGGTTGGCTGTACACCGCAGACGGCGCCTATATGGACGAGCAGGGCTACCTGTTCATCGTCGACCGGCTCAAGGACATGATTGTCAGTGGCGGTGAAAACATCTACTCGGCCGAGGTCGAGAACGTGCTGGCGCGCCATCCGGCGGTGGCCCAGTGCGCGGTGATCGGCATCCCCCATGCACAGTGGGGCGAGGCGGTGCATGCCGTGGTCGTGCGCCAGTCCGGCGCCCAGGTCGACGAAGACCAATTGCGTCGTCATTGCCGCGCATTCATCGCGGGCTACAAGTGCCCAAAAAGCATCGAGTTCCGCGAAACGCTGCCGCTGTCGGCCGCCGGTAAAGTGCTCAAGCGCGAACTGCGCGCGGCCTTCCAGTAGCATCGGGGCCAGGCTCGCAGCCGGGCAGGTCCGGCGGCTGCTACCCGATCCGGGTGGCCCCTTGCGTCAGCCGGCTCACTACATTGGCTCCATGAACCAAGCACACGCCTGCTTGGCCACTCACTGGAGAATCCGATGCATATCAACCGTACTGTCTACCGAGAAGACCACGAGATGCTGCGCGAATCGGCGCGGCGTTTTTTTGAGCGCGAATGCCTTCCACTTCAGGCGCAGTGGGACAAGGCCGGGCACGTGGACCGGGAAACCTGGCTCAAGGCCGGCCGCCATAACCTGCTGTGCCTGACGGTACCGACCGAGTACGGCGGGGGGGGCGGTGACTTCGGTCATTCGGCGGTGCTGATTGAGGAGCTGTACCGCTCGGGCGTCTCCGGTTGGAGCCTGGGCGTGCATTCGGACATCGTCGCCCCCTACATCGTGCGCCTGGGCACCGAGGCGCAGAAGCAACAATGGTTGCCGAAAATCTGCACCGGCGAAACCGTGCTGGCCGTGGCGATGACCGAGCCGGGCACTGGTTCCGATCTCAAGGCTATTCGCACCACCGCCGTGCGCGATGGCGACGAGTGGGTGATCAATGGCAGCAAGACGTTCATCAGCAACGGCCTGACCTGCGACATGGTCGTGGTGGTGTGCAAGACCGACCCGAGCGCTGGCGCCAAGGGCTGCAGCCTGATTATGGTCGAGTGCGACCGTGCAGGCTTTCGTCGCGGGCGCAAGCTGGACAAGGTCGGCCAGGCCGCTGCCGACACCGCCGAGCTGTTCTTCGACGATGTGCGAGTGCCGGTAGGCAACCTGCTGGGCGAAGAGAACAAGGGCTTCATGCACTTGATGGAAGAGCTGCCGCAGGAACGCCTGGTTATCGCCCTGTACAGCGCGGCCAAACTCGAGCGCATGCTTGAGCAGACCCTTGAGTACGTCAAGGACCGCAAAGCCTTCAACCAAACGGTCTGGGACTTCCAGAACACCAAATTCAAACTCGCCGACATCAAGGCCCAGGCCACGGCCGTGCGCCTGATGATCGATCACTACATCGGCGAACACATGCGCCGGCGCCTCACCGTGCAGGAATCGGCCATCGCCAAGCTGTACGCCACCGAGACCCTGTGCCGGTGCATCGACGACATGGTCCAGCTGCACGGTGGCTACGGCTACATGCTCGAGTACCCGATTGCCCGGGCCTTCGTCGACATGCGCGTGACCCGCATCTTCGGCGGTACCAGTGAAGTGCTGCGTGAGTTGATCGCACGCCAGCTTTGATCCTTCCCCTTCAAGTTGCAGGTGACAGCATGAGCGAAAAAGTATTGGTGGCAGGCGTTGGCATGATCCCGTTCAGCAAGCCCAGTGCCAGCCCGACCTATGTGCAGATGGGCGCCGAAGCCGTGCGTCGTGCCCTGGCCGATGCCGGAATCGGTTACCACCTGGTGCAGGAAGCGTACGCCGGCTACGTCTATGGCGACTCCACCTGCGGCCAGACCGTGCTCTATGAAGTGGGCATGACCGGGATCCCGGTGGTCAACGTCAACAACAATTGCTCCACCGGCTCCACCGCGCTGTACCTGGCGCGCAAGGCGATCGAGTCGGGTTCGGCCGATTGCGTGCTGGCGGTCGGCTTCGAACAGATGCAGGCCGGGGCCTTGAAATCCCACTGGGATGACCGCCCGCCAACCCGCGAACGTTTCCTGCCGATCCTGCGGGGCCTGACCGCCGACGTCGGCAGCGACATGGCCCAGGCGCTGCGTACCTTCGGCGGCGCCGGACGCGAGTATATGCACAAGTACGGCACCCGCATGGAGACCTTCGCTGCGGTGCGCGCCAAGGCCAGCCGGCATGCCGCCAATAATCCCCTGGCGTTGTTTCGCAAAGTGCTGAGCACCGAAGACGTGATGGCCGACCCTGTGCTGTGGCCGGGGGTGATGACCCGCCTGATGGCCTGCCCGCCGACCTGTGGGGGAGCGGCGGCAATCCTGGTGTCGGAACGTTTTGCCCGCCAGCACGGCCTGCGCCGCGACGTCGAAATCGTTGCCCAGGCGATGACCACCGATACGCCGGAGTCATTCAACTTCGAACAACCGTCGTTGCTGGACTGGGTGGGTACCCACATGACCCACGCTGCCGTGAACCAGGTCTACGAAAAAGCCGGCGTCGGCCCGCGGGACATCGATGTCTGCGAGCTGCACGACTGCTTCGCCCAGAACGAAGTGATCTGCTACGAATCCCTGGGGTTCTGCCCTGAAGGCGGCGCCGAACAATTTGTCATGGACGGCGACAACACCTACGGCGGGCAAATCGTTATCAATCCGTCCGGCGGCCTGCTGTCCAAGGGGCACCCGTTGGGCGCCACTGGCCTGGCGCAGTGCTACGAGCTGACCCAGCAATTGCGCGGCAATGCCGAGCAGCGCCAGGTCGAAGGTGCGCGCCTGGCCATGGCGCATAACCTGGGTCTGGGCGGGGCTTGCGTGGTGACGCTGTACGGCAGGGTCCGCGCAGGTGCCCAGTGAGCCAGACCGGCTTCGACTGTCACCCAAGGTAACGCCGCCCGGTGTGCCCTGACAAAGCACGCCGGGATTGTTCGACAAAGTCGCATCAAATCACCCATTCGGGTGTCAGGGCCTCACCGCCACCTCACTAGCATGGACGCTCCAACACGTGATCCTTAACCGGAGAAACCGCATGACAAGAACAACAATGCGCGGCGTCTTCCAGCCAAGTCTGCTGGCCGTAGCTGTGACCGTCGCCACCACCGCGAGCCCCTCGGCTCAGGCGGTCGATTTTAATATCGGCGAGATCCAGGGCAGTTTCGATTCGTCCTTATCGATTGGTGCCAGTTGGTCGGTGGCTGATCCCGACTCCGCGTTCATTTCCAACTTCAACTCCCAGGGCAAGTCCGGTCAGTCGGCCTCGCGCACCACCGATGACAACCGCCTGAACTTCAAGAAGGGCGAGACCTTCTCGAAGATCTTCAAGGGCGTGCATGACCTGGAACTGAAGTACGGCGACAGCGGCGCCTTCGTGCGTGGCAAGTACTGGTATGACTTCGAGCTGATGGACGAGCACCGGCCGTTCTACGACATCGACGACAGCGGGCGCGATCGTGCCGCCAAGTCCTCCGGGGCGATGTTTCTGGACAGCTTCGTCTACCACAACTACAACCTCGGCGATCAGGTCGGCAACGTGCGGCTCGGCAAGCAGGTGGTGAGTTGGGGCGAGAGCACCTTCATCGGCAACTCGATCAACAGCATCAACCCGGTGGACGTGGCGGCCTTGCGACGTCCCGGCGCCGAGGTCAAGGAAGGGCTGATTCCGGTCAATCTGCTCTACGTGTCCCAAGGCCTGGCTGACAACATTACTGCCGAGGCCTTCTACCAGCTGGAGTGGGACAAGTCGGTGGTCGACAACTGCGGTACGTTCTTTGGCAGCGATGGCGTCCCGCAAGGCTGCAATGACCGCCTGGTGGTCGCAGGTCTCGACCTGCCGCCGGGCGTTGCGCAGAACACCGGCGGCCTGGGGGCGATCGCGGCCGGGACCGACAATGCCTACATCGGGCGCTTGCCCGACCACGACGCCCGCGACAGTGGTCAGTATGGCCTGGCGCTGCGCTGGTTCGTGCCCGAGGCCAACGACACCGAGTTCGGCGCCTACGCGCTGAACTATCACAGCCGTAACCCGTACTTGAGCATCAACCAGATGACCAGCCCGGCCGGTGGTCTGGCTTCTGCCCGCAGCACCCGCTACTTCATCGATTATCCGGAAGACATCCGTTTGTACGGCCTGAGTTTCCAGACCAACGTCGAGGGGGTGTCGCTCGCGGGTGAAGTCAGCTACCGGCCGAACATGCCGCTGCAGTTGAACACCGCCGACCTGCTGTCCGCCGCGACCTTCGGCGCGACCTCGCCACTGATCACCACCGGCTTCGCCGGGCGCAACCTGGGCGCCGAGGTCAATGGCTACAAGCGCATGCCCGTGACCCAGGCCCAGATGACCGTGACTCAGTTCTTTGACCAGGTGCTGGGCGCCAGCCGCCTGAGTGTGGTCGGGGAGGTGGGCTACAACCACATCAACGGCCTGGGCCGGGCCGACGGCACGGACCTGCGTTTCGGGCGCAGCCCGGCGTTCGGTTCCGGCGAGCTTGTGGGCAGCGCTGGCCTGGCCACCTGCCGCGGTTCGGCGGCCGGTACGCCGACCGCCAGCAATCCGGCCCAGGAGTGCAACGACGATGGCTTCTACACCAGCAACAGCTGGGGCTATCGCCTGCGCGGCAAGCTGGATTACCCCAACGCCCTGGCCGGGATCAACCTGTCGCCGAACGTGGCCTGGTCCCATGACGTTTCCGGTTATGGCCCCAACTTCGACGAAGGCTCCAAGGCAGTCAGCCTCGGCCTCGACGCTGACTACCAGAACGCCTACACCGCCAGCCTCAGTTACACCAACTACTTTGGCGGCGATTTTAATACCAACGTCGACCGCGACTATGTCGCGCTCAGCTTCGGCGTGAATTTCTGATGCTCTCCTGGCAGAGGTACCTGAACATGAATGCACTTTTCATTTTGCGCACTGGCGCATTGAGTCTGTCATTGCTGGCCGGCAGCGTCATGGCTGCGGTTTCCCCAGAGGAAGCGGCGCAACTGGGCACCAGCCTGACCCCGCTGGGCGCGCAGAAGGAAGGCAATGCCAACAGCACCATCCCGGCCTGGAGCGGCGGCCTGAAAAGCGGCGCGGCGCCCCTGGACAACGGCTTTCTCGGCGATCCCTTTGCCGCAGACAAACCGCTGTTCGTGATTACCCCGGCCAACGTCGACCAGTACAAGGACAAGTTGACTCCAGGGCAGATCGCGATGTTCAAGCGCTACCCGGACAGCTACAAGATCCCCGTCTACAAGACCCAGCGCACCGGGGCGGCGCCTCAGTCGGTGTATGAGCTGGCGAAAAAAAGTGCGGTCACCACCCAACTGACCAACGATGGCAACGGCCTGGCCAATTTCACCGAGACCCGTTACTACCCGTTTCCGATCCCCAAGAGCGGGGTCGAGGTCTACTGGAACCACACCAGTCGTTATCGCGGTGGCAACATGGTGCGCCAGGCCGCCCAGGCGGCGCCGCAGACCAATGGTTCCTACGCCATCGTCGAATACGAAGACCAGGTGGCCTATCCGCAGCAGGTCGAAGGCGTGCCGCCGGGGCAGGCGGATAACGTGCTGTATTTCTACAAGCAGGAAATTACCGCGCCGTCGCGCCTGGCCGGCAACGTGACGCTGATTCACGAGACCATCGACCAGGTCAAGGAGCCGCGCCTGGCGTGGGTCTACAACTCCGGGCAACGGCGCGTGCGGCGCGCACCGCAAGTGGCCTACGACGGTCCGGGCAGCGGCGGCGACGGCATGCGCACCACCGACAACACCGACATGATGAACGGGGCGCCGGATCGCTACGACTGGAAACTGGTAGGCAAGAAGGAACTCTACATCCCCTATAACAACTACCGGCTGCAATCGCCCAAGCTCAAATACGACGACATCATCAAGCCCGGGCACATCAACCAGGACCTGACCCGCTACGAGTTGCACCGGGTCTGGCACGTCGAGGCAACACTCAAACCAGGGCAGCGGCATATCTATGCCAAGCGTGACATGTACTTTGACGAAGACACCTGGCAGTTGGCCGAAGTCGATCACTATGACGGTCGCGGGCAACTCTGGCGCGTCGCCGAAGGCCTGGCCTTCAACGATTACGAGCGCGGTGCCGCCAACTACGCGATGATCGGCATCTATGACCTGATCGCCGGGCGCTACAACGTCCTGGCCATGACCAACGAGTCCAAGCACGCAACGACCTACGGCGCCACCGCAAAAATGAACGACTTCACCCCTTCGGCACTGCGTAACGCCGGCATTCGCTAGACCCGACCCACCAGCCCCACGACGCCCTGCCTTGCAGGGCGTCGTGCATTGGGGGGCAACCACCTGATCCGGGTGGGGCGCAGGTGGACATCGGGGCCAATGATGGATGGCATCAATCATCAGCGAGGTCCGCCATGTTTGTGCCCCGGCCGCATCTTTGCACCCTGCTCAGGCGCGAGCAGCGCCGCTTGCAACTGCTGTGCGCACCCCCAGGCTTCGGCAAGACGCAGTTGCTGCGCCATTACCTGGAACCCGCCACAAACGTGGTGTGGCTGACCCTCGGCGGGCAGCCGCAGACCCTGCAAACCTGCAGCGCAAAGCTGGCCGAGGCCCTGGGACTAAGCTTGCAATCATCCCCCGAGGCGCTGCTGGCCTGGATCGAGCGGGCGGGTACGCTGCACCTGGTGTTCGACGACGTGCCGGCGTCCATGCCGGCGGAACTGAACCTGTGGTTCGACCGCCTTTTGGCCCTGGCGAACCCGCGCCTGCAGGTGCTGGTCACCTGTCGCCGGCGTCCCGACTGGAACCTGGCGCGCTTGGTGCTGATGGGCCAGTTGCTGGAACTCGACGCCCGGCAACTGGCGCTGCGCCGCGAGGAGTCCGATGCCTTGGTCAGCCTGCTGGCACCTGATAGCGACACCATCATCCGCCAACAACTGTGGCAGGCAACGGCAGGCTGGTGCGCCGGTCTGCGGCTGCTGTTGCCAGCGTTCGTCACGCAAACCTATCGCCCCGAGCAACCCCACGCGGTGCTGGTGCAGTACCTGGAGCGGGAGTTGCTGGCACGCCTTACCGAGGACCAGCAACAGGTGTTGTTTGGCCTGGCGCACCTGTCCAAGGCCAGCGCCGAGCTTTGCGAGCAACTCTGGGAGGGCCAGGGAGGGGCGCGGGTGTTTACCCAGTTGAACGACTGCCAGGCATTGTTAATCCCGCTGGAGCACCAGCCGCAGTGGTCTTGCCTGATACCGGCCGTGGCCCAGGCGCTACAGGAACGCTTGCCGGCGGCCCCGTTGAATCGTCTGCGCTTGCGCGCCTGCCAGGCACTCAGCGCCCTGGGACACCTGGATGATGCGATCGAGCAGGCGCTGCGCGCAGAGCAACCGGAAGTCGCCGCCAGCTACATGGAGGGCTTGTGGCTGACCTGGATCTTGCGCGAACAGCACCTGGGCCGGCTCATGACCTGGCGCGAGCGAATGGCACCGCACCTGCTGGAAAGCAGCCCGCGGCTGATCTACCTGAGTGCCAAGGCGTTGCTGTTCAGCGGACGCCTGGATGAAGCCCAGGCTTGCCTGCAACAGTTGAGCCGATTCCTGCCCTTGCCCAACCCCCGGCGCAACCAACGTCTGCTGGCGAACTGGCAAGCATTGTTCGGCACCTTGCACGCCCTGCGCGGCGACAGCGAACAGGCACGCTTGCATTGCCAGGCCGCGTGCCGCCACCTCAACCGTGAGGATTGGCTGTCGATCCTGCTGTGTCACTGCATGCTGGCGCGCGATGCGATGCATCGTGGCGAACTGACGGAGGCGCAGGCGCTGCTGGAGCAATCGCTGGAGCTGGCCCGCCGCCAGGGCAGCCGAGAGGCCGAGGTGCTGGTCAACAGCGATCGGGCGCGCTTGATGATGCTCCAGGGCCACGCGCATCAGGCGCAGTCGTTGTTGCACAGCGAGCTTGAGCACATGGCCGGCACCCGGACAGTAGCCTGTCCGTTACGCGGTCGCCTGTTGCTGCAGCAGGCCGAACTGTCAGTGCAGCAGGGGCGCTTGGGCGAAGCCGAACAACGGGTGCACGAGGGCCTGGTGCAGGTCGGCGATTGCTGTGCGCCATTCGTGCTCAGCGCCTATCTGTTGCTGGCGCAGATCGCGGCCCACGGCCAGGCATTCGACCAGGCCCAACTGCACCTGGACGAAGCTGAGCGGCGCATGCATTGGGCGCGGATTGACCGCGCGTGCTACCAGCGGCCCATCGCCGAGCACCGGCAACGGGTCCAGCGACTTGAACGGGAGGCCAGTGCGCAACGGCCAGAGTCGCGCAGCAGCGTGCCGGACTACCAGGATGGCCTGACACCCCGCGAGGTCTCGGTGCTCAAGCTGCTGGCCGAAGGCATGTCGGTGCGCGAGGTGGGCAGCCGTCTGTTCATCTCGGTCAATACCGTTAAAACCCACGCCAAGAACATCAACGTCAAGCTTGGCGCCTGCCGTCGGACGCAGGCGATCAATAGCGCCAAGGCCATGGGCATCCTGGCTTGAGGCCCCTGGCCTTTTTCCCGCCCACCACCTGATCCGGGTGGCGGCCTGCGCCAGGTGATGATCAACCATGCAAGGAAGCCGACACGGGGTCGCTCGGGAGCCTGTGTCTCGACAACAAGAGGAAAGCGACTGATGAGCGCCATTGAACGAGCCACGACCCAGGATATCCGCACCATCCTGGACCTGCAGCGAGCGGCCTTCCTGGACCGCGAGCCCTACAGCGTCGAAGAGCGCTGTGAGCTGATCGACCGGGCCATCGGCCTGCTGGTCAATCACGAACAGGAGATCGTCGAGGCCCTGGCGGCGGACTTCGGCCATCGCAGCCCGACGTTCTCGCGCGCCAGTGAAGTGCTGTCGCCCCTGGCCATGTTGAAGCAGACCAAGCAGCACTTGCGCGAGTGGATGCAGCCCCACGCGCGGCATGCCGCCCAGGGTCAAGCGTTTGTGCAGTATCAGCCGTTGGGTGTGGTCGGCATCGTCACGGCCTGGAATGTGCCCGGCTACATGGTGTTCAGCGGCTTGGCCGGGGCCCTGGCAGCCGGCAACCGGGTGATGATCAAGCCGTCGGAATTCACCCCGCACACCACGGCCCTGATCGCCCGATTGATCCATTCGGTGTATGACGAACGTGAGGTGGCGGTGGTGTTGGGCGATGCCGAAACCGGCCAGGCCTTCTGTGGCCAGCCCTTCGATCACTTGCTGTTCACCGGCGCCACCAGCATCGGCAAGCATGTGCTGCGGGCGGCGGCCGAACACCTGGTGCCGGTAACCCTGGAACTGGGCGGCAAGTCCCCGGTGATCATCGGCCGTACGGCCGACTTCAAGGCGGCAGTCGCCAAGGTGGTGGTTGGCAAGTTGCTGAACGCCGGTCAACTCTGCGTCGCCCCGGACTATGTGTTCGTACCGCGGGAATCGATGGATGCCTTCATCGCGGTCGCCAAGGCCGTGGTCGCGGGTTTCCTGCCGACCCTCAAGGACAACCCCGAGTACACCTCCATCATCAACGCTCGGCACTACGCGCGTCTGCAGGGCTATCTGAGTGAAGCGCGTGCGGCGGGAGTCGAGTTGGTGGAACTGAACCCGGCCGCCGAGGATTTCAGCCAGGCCGCGCACAACAAAATCGTGCCGACCTTGCTGCGCGATCCTGGCGATGAGTTGCAAGTGATGCAGGACGAAATCTTCGGCCCGCTGCTGCCGGTCAAGGCCTACGACCAACTCAGCGAGGTGATCGCCTTCATCAACGCCCGACCGCGCCCGCTGGCGCTGTATTACTTCGGTCAAGACGCCGAGGAAGAGGCCCAGGTCCTGAGCCGCACCTGCTCTGGCGGCGTGACACTCAATGGCGTACTGAGCCATGCCAGCCTCGACAGCCTGCCGTTTGGCGGCGTTGGCCAGAGTGGCATGGGGGCCTATCACGGTATCGACGGTTTCCGCACTTTCAGCCACGCCAAAGCCGTGTTGCGCACACCGCAGCAACCGGCCTGAGTCTTTCCATCCCTTACTCACGAGAAAAGTCTAATGAAAGCTGCCGTATTCCATCAGGTAGGCGCCCCGCTGGTCATCGAAGAAGTGGGCATCAGCAAGCCCGGCCCACGTGAAGTGCTGATTCGTACCCGGGCGGTGGGGGTGTGTCACTCTGACCTGCATGTGATCGATGGTTCGTTCCCGTACCCGGGCCCGCTGGTCCTGGGGCACGAGGCCGCCGGGGTGGTCGAACAGGTGGGGAGCGAGGTGCGCTCGGTCAAGCCCGGCGATCACGTAGTGACCTGCCTGACCGTATTTTGCGGTCACTGTGAGCACTGCGTGACCGGCCACCTGGCGCGCTGCGTATCACCGGAAACCAAGCGCGGGGCCGACGAGGAATCACGCCTGACCTATGTGCACAAACCCATTCCCCAGTTCGTCAACCTGTCCGGCTTTGCCGAGCAGATGCTAGTGCATGAGAACGCCTGCGTGGCGATCCGGCGGGACATGCCCCTGGACCGTGCCGCACTGCTGGGATGTGCGGTGACCACCGGTACCGGTGCGGTGTTCAACACCGCCAAGGTGCGCCCGGGTGAAACCGTGGCCGTGATCGGTTGTGGCGGCATTGGCCTGGCGGCCATCAATGGCGCGGCGTTGGCCGGGGCAGGGCGGATCATTGCCATCGACATGCTCGATTCGAAACTGCAACTGGCTCGCCAGTTCGGTGCCACCGACCTGGTCAATGGCAAGGACGGTGATGCCGCCAAGCAAGTGCTGGAGTTGACCCGCGGCGGGGTGCATCACTCATTTGAATGCATCGGCCTGAAGCAGACCGCCGAACAGGCCTTTGCCATGCTTGCACGCGGCGGCACCGCCACCGTGATCGGCATGCTCAAGCCTGGCCTGAAAATCGAACTGGACCCGCTGCAACTGCTGCATGAGCGGCGTATCCAGGGCTCGTTGATGGGCTCCAACCGGTTCCCGGTGGACATGCCGCGCCTGGTGGACTTCTACATGGCCGGCAAGCTCAAGCTCGACGAAATGATCTCCCAGCGCATCAAGCTCGAGCAGATCAACCAGGCCTTCGATGAGCTGCGCCGTGGCGAACTGGCGCGTTCGGTGGTCATTTTCGACGAGTAACAGGCCTCGGCACCTAACACGCACGAACACGCTGCCGACCTGCGGGTCGGCACGCCACCGGCTGACGGAGTGGATGGATGGATATTGATTTCAGTGCAGACGAACAGGCCTTTCGCGAAGAGGTTCGGGCCTTCCTGCGTGAGCAGTTGCCTGCGCAGTTTGCCCAGCGGATTGCCCAGGGCAAGCGCTTGAGCAAAGAGCACCAGGTGCAATGGATGCGGACCCTCAACCGCCAGGGCTGGCTGGCACCGGGCTGGCCAGTGGAACACGGGGGGACTGACTGGAGCGCAGTCAAAAAACACATCTTCGAGGAAGAGTGTTTCGCCGCCGGCGCACCCAAGGTGGTGTCGTTCGGCCTGAAAATGGTGGCCCCGGTGCTGATCAAGTTCGGTACGCCACAGCAGCAGGCGCGTTTCCTGCCACGCATCCTTACGTGTGAAGACTGGTGGTGCCAAGGCTACTCGGAGCCGGGGGCGGGCTCAGACCTGGCCTCCCTGAAAACCCGCGCCGTACGCGATGGCGATCACTACGTGATCAATGGCCAGAAGACCTGGACCACCCTGGCGCACTTCGCCGACTGGATGTTCTGCCTGGTCCGCACCGACCCGCAGGCCCAGCAGCAGCGTGGCATTTCCTTTGTGTTGCTGGACATGCGCACCCCGGGGATCACCGTGCGGCCGATCATCACCCTCGACGGAGAGCACGAAGTCAACGAGGTGTTTTTTGACAACGTGCGGGTCCCGGTGGCCAACCTGGTGGGCGAGGAAAACCAGGGCTGGACCTGTGCCAAGTATCTACTGACCCATGAGCGCACCAGCATCGGCGGGATTGCCCACAACAAGGCACTGTTGAACCGGCTCAAGCAGATCGCCAGTCAAGAGCTGCGTGACGGCCGGCCACTGCTCGAAGACCCATTGTTCCGCGGGCAGATTGCCGAAGTCGAAATGCAACTGATGGCCGCGCAGATGAGCAGCCTGCGCACCCTGGCCGCCGCTCGCGATGGCGCGGCCGCGGGTGCGCAAAGTTCGTTCCTGAAAATCCGTGGCACCGAGATTCGCCAGGCCCTGACCTACCTGATGAGCAAGGCCGTTGGCCCCTACGCCATGCCCTTCATCGAAGAAGAACTGGGTTATGACCAGGCGCCGCTGCTGCACAGCGCGTACAGCAGCGCCGCCACCTACCAGTACCTGGACGCACGCAAGGCCTCGATCTACGGCGGTGCCAACGAAATCCAGAAGAACATCATCGCCAAAATGATTCTCGAACTCTAAGGGGCGCCCGGCATGGATTTCAAACTGACACAAGAGCAACTGATGTTGCAGGACACCGCGGCGCGCCTGGTGCGCGACGCCTACGGTTTCGAACAGCGCGAGGGTTTTCGCCAGAGCGAAGCAGGCTTCAGCACGGCTTTGATGCAGCAATTGGGCGAACTGGGTCTGTGCGCCGTGCCCTTTGCCGAAGCCTACGGCGGGTTTGCCGGCAGTGGCGTGGAGAGCATGCTGGTGATGACCGAACTGGGCCGGGGCCTGTGCCTGGAACCGTACTTGCACTCGGTGATTTTCGCCGGCGGCCTGGTCAATCAACTGGGCAGCGAGGAGCAAAAACACAGCGTGCTGCCCCGACTGGGGAGCGCCGCGCTGCAACTGGCGGTGGCGCTCGAAGAGCCGCAAAGCCATTACTGTCTCAATGACGTGCAGACCAGCGCCACGGCGGTGCCGGGTGGCTGGCAACTCAAGGGACGCAAGTCGGTGGTGGTGGGAGGGCAAAGCGCCGGGCTGATCCTGGTCTCGGCGCGCACCAGCCACCAGGCGCGTGACGAGCAGGGCATCAGCCTGTTCCTGGTCGACCCGCAAGACCCTGGCGTGCGGCGCCGCGACTTCGCGACCATTGATGGGCGCAGGGCCTGTGAGCTGTTCCTGGAGGATACGTTTGTCAGCCACGGTTCACTGCTGGGCGAGGAGGGCCAGGCCCTGCCTGCCCTGCGTTACCAGCAGGGGCGCAGCATCGCCGCGCAGTGTGCCGAGGCGCAGGGCAGCATGGAAGCGGCCTGTCAGTTGACCCTCGACTACCTGAAGACGCGCCAGCAATTCGGTCAGCCAATCGGCAAGTTCCAGGCCTTGCAACATCGCATGGTGGAGATGTACATCGAACTCGACCAGGCCACCTCGATGACACTGCTGGCTGCCTGCGTCGCCGACCAGCAAGACAGTGACGAGCGCAGTCGGATCCTGGCTGCAGCCAAGTTCATCGTCAGCCGGGCCAGCCGTTTTGTTGCCGACCAGGGCATCCAACTGCATGGCGGTATTGGCTTGACCTGGGAGTACGTGTTGTCTCATCACGCCAAGCACCTGCTGATGGTCGCGCGGCAATTTGGTGACGACGACCACCATTTGCGGGCCTATACCACGTTGATGCAGGGATATTCAGCGTAACCGGCTAGCGGCTGCGCAGGGCATTGGGCGACGACAGCGGTGCCAGCCGCCGCACGTTATACAGTTGCAGCACGGCGCCCAGCAACGCCACGCCCGCAGCGCTCCAGGCCAGTGCCCAGCCGGGCATGGCCCATAACAACAGCAGGCCGCCAGCCGCCGCACCGAGGGCACTGCCCAGGTACAGCGCCGATTCATTGAGGGCCACCGCCAGGTCGCCATCGTCGTGGCGTTCCCGGGCGGCGAGCAGTTCGTTGTTCTGCGGAACCTGCAAGGCCCAACCGACGCAGCCCCACAGGGCGATCGGCAACAACGCGAGCCAGGGAGACAGGCCCGCCATCACGGGCAACAGCAACAGCGCTCCGCCGAGGACCAGCATGATGATCAGGGTCAGGATCGGCCCCTGGATACGCTCCAGCAGCGGACCGACCAGGAAACTCCCGGCCACCCCGCCCAGGCCCCAGACCCACAGATAGGGTGTCACGTTGCCGACACTGCCGTAGGTCGGGTCGCTCATGAGCGGCGCGATGAAGGTGTACATGCCCAGGCTGGACACTGCGGCCAGCAGGGAAACCAGCAAGATGGCCAGCACCTTGCGGTCGCTGAGCAAGGCCAGCTTGCTGCGCAGGGCCACGGTCGGTCCGGCCGGTACCGCCGGTAATAGCCGCTGCAAACCAAGCCATGCACCTGCGCCCAGCAGTGCCACCAGCCACAGCGCGGCCTGCCAGCCGGCAGCTTCGGCCAACAGCAGACTCAGGGGCACCCCCAGCACGGTACCGCTGGCCATGCCGGTCATGATGATCGCGATGGCGCTGCCACGCCGTTCGGGCTCAGACAGCGCTGCACAGACCGTGATGCCGGTCGCCAGATACACCCCGGCACCGAGTCCGGCCAGCGCCCGGCACAGCATCAGCAGGGCAAAGTCGTCGGTCAACGCACCGCCGACATTGGCCAGCACGAACAGCCCCAGTGCGCCCAACAGGCCAAGGCGCTGGCGATTGCGAGGCAGGAGGGCGACCACCAGCGGTGAGCCGATGCCGTAGGCCAGGGCAAACACGGTCACCAGTTGCGCGGCGATGGCCATCGGCACGCTGAAGGCCTGTTCGAGCATGGGCATCAGGCCGGCCGTTGCGTAGGACGCCATGCCCAGCGCGAAGGCGCCGACGGCAATCAGGTAGACCGAAGTGGGGGTGGGGTTGCGCATGCACATCTTCCTTGTCTGGCACAGTGGAGCAGGGGGGCTGGGCCCGGTGCGGACAATTCTTTAGCAGGCTAATCATTGTTACAATATCTACCGTTTATGCTGTTACTAGGAGTAACCGGATAATGGGTAGAACACTCGAGCGCACCCGCCTGGAGTTGGCGGCGTTCCTGCGCAGTCGCCGTGAACGCGTCACCCCCGAGCAGGCCGGATTGCCCGCCGGTGGACGCCGCAGGACTCCCGGCTTGCGCCGCGAAGAGGTCGCGGCGTTGGCCGGCGTCGGATTGACCTGGTACACCTGGCTGGAACAGGGCCGCGAGATCGGCGTTTCACCGGCCTTCCTCGACAATCTGTGTCGCGTCCTGCACCTGGACCCCATGGAGCGTCGGCACCTGTACCTGCTGACCTATCAGCGGGCGCCGGCCGAGCAGGCACAGACCTGGTGCGTGGTGCCCAAGGTCATCCACCGCTTGCTCGCCGACCTGACGCTGCGCCCAGCCTACGTGTTGAACCTGCGCTGGGACGTGCTGGCCTGGAACCCCGCCGGCGAGCAGCTGTTTCACTTTGCCGACAAGCCGGCGGAGCAACGCAACCTACTGTGGATGCTGTTCACCGATGAACACGTGCGCGCGCTGTTCGACCCGTGGGAAGAACAAGCACTGCAGATGTTGTCGAGCTTTCGCCGGGATTTCGGGCACGGCTCCCGGCAAAGCGATGTCGCAGAATTGGTCAAGGACCTGGAGAAAATCAGCGCCGAGTTCCGCCAGGGCTGGTTTCGCCAGGATCTCCATGGCCCTTGCCAGGGCACTCGACACCTGCAGCTCCCGGGCCTGGGCGCGGTGTCGTTCGAGCACACCATGCTGACCATCGACGCCGACCGGCATTTACGCCTGGTGTATTACGCGCCATGCCAGGAGGGTGACGGCCAGCAGGGGTTTGAGGGTTGGTTACACGATCGTTTGCGCTGAGCCTGGACGCAATGTCCCAGGCCCCACCCAATCCCGTAGCAGCTGCCGAAGGCTGCGTTGGGTTGCGCAGCGACCCCCGGTGGAATCGCCAAACCCAATGAACGTCCTGCGCCCAGGCACGCTTTTTCCTCGCTCGCGACTACATAAAACATCATTTCGCTAATCCCCTGCGCGTCACAGAATGCGCCCAACACCCCCGCACCGTAAGCGCAAACGCAGCACCACGATGATCTGCATCAGAGGCGCCAGCCATGACCGATCTGAACCCTTCCAACTTTCAGAAGTGCACAGACATGACCGTTGAGAAAATCCAAATTGATACGCTTGTTGTGGGTGCCGGTCAGGCCGGCGTGGCCATGAGTGAGCACTTGAGCAAGCTTGGGGTGCCGCACCTGGTGCTGGAGCGCAACCGGATCGCCGAAGCGTGGCGCACCGGGCGCTGGGATTCGCTGGTTGCCAATGGCCCTGCGTGGCACGACCGCTTTCCGGGCCTGGAATTTGCCGGCCTGGACCCGGACGCCTTTGCCGCCAAGGAGCAGGTGGCGGACTACTTCGAAGCCTATGCGAAAAAATTCAATGCACCGATCCGCACCGGGGTCGACGTGCAGAGCGTCGAGCGCAATACCGACCGTCCGGGCTTCACTGTCAACACCAGTGCCGGGCTGATCGAAGCGCGGCATGTGGTGGTCGCCACCGGTCCGTTCCAGCGCCCGGTGATCCCGCCGATTGCACCGGCCATCAGCGGCGTCCAGCAGATCCACTCGGCGCAATACCGCAACCCGCAGCAACTGGCCGCAGGCGCGGTACTGGTGGTGGGCGCCGGCTCCTCGGGGGTGCAGATCGCCGATGAACTGCAGCGCGCCGGCAAGCAGGTGTACCTGTCGGTGGGGGCTCACGACCGGCCGCCGCGTGCCTATCGCAACCGTGATTTCTGCTGGTGGCTGGGGGTGCTGGGCGAATGGGATGCCGAGGCCATGCAGCCGGGCAAGGAGCACGTGACCATTGCCGTGAGTGGGGCCCGCGGGGGTGAAACCATCGACTTTCGTCGGCTCGCCCAGCAGGGCATGACCCTGGTCGGCCTGACCGAATCCTTCAACGGTGGCGTGGTGAACTTCGCGGACAACCTGGCCGACAACATCGCCCGTGGCGACGAGAACTACCTGGCCCTGCTGGATGCAGCAGACGCCTACATCGCCCGCAACGGCCTCGACCTGCCACCGGAGCCCGAAGCCCGCAACCTGTTGCCCGATCCGGCCTGTGTCAGCCAGCCGATCCTGCAGCTCGACCTGGCCAAGGCCGGGGTCAGCACCATCATCTGGGCCACCGGCTACACGGTCGACTACAGCTGGTTGAAGGTCAACGCCTTCAAGGACAACGGCAAACCCCAGCATCAGCGCGGTGTGTCGAGCGAACCCGGGGTGTATTTCGTTGGTTTGCCGTGGCAGTCCCGGCGCGGCTCCGCGTTCATCTGGGGGGTATGGCACGACGCCAAACACGTCGCCGACCACATCGTCAAACAACACACCTACTTCAACTACCGGGATGCCGCACAACGCCAGGCCGATGCCGAGCAGACGTGTGCGGCACCGCTCCAACCAGCCAGCTGCATGGGAGTTCGTTGATGCCTACTCATACCCGCATCCGCATGTTCAACACCAAAGACACCTACCCCAACCAGACGCTGGACAACGACCTGTGCCAGGCCGTGCGCGCCGGCAATACCGTGTACGTGCGGGGCCAGGTCGGCACCGACTTCGATGGGCAACTGGTGGGCCTCGGCGCCCCCCGGGCCCAGGCCGAGCAAGCCATGCGCAACGTCAAGCAGTTGCTTGAGGAGGCCGGCAGCGACCTGAGCCATATCGTCAAGACCACCACCTACCTGATCGACCCGCGCTACCGCGAGCCGGTGTACCAGGAAGTCGGCAAATGGCTCAAAGGGGTGTTCCCGATTTCCACTGGCCTGGTGGTCAGCGCCCTTGGCCAGCCGCAGTGGCTGATGGAAATCGACGTGATTGCCGTGATCCCCGAATAAGGAACCGACCATGACCTTTTCCATCGTTGGACGCTGCGCCGAGACCGGCCAGTTGGGCATCGCCATCAGTTCCTCGAGCATCGCCGTCGGTGCTCGTTGCCCTTGGCTGCGGGCCGGTGTCGGCGCGGTGTCGAGCCAGAACATTACCCTGCCGGCCCTCGGCCCGCAGATCCTCGACGGCCTGGCCGCTGGCGCCGCGCCGTCCCAGGCCCTGGACCAGGCCCTGACCCGCAACGGCTACAGCCAGTACCGCCAGGTGGCGGTGGTGGATGCCCAAGGCCGGACTGCCGTGTTCAGCGGCAGCCAAGCCCTGGGCACCCACAACGCCCTGGCCGGTGAGCAGTGCGTGGCCGCTGGCAACCTATTGGCCAACAGCGCGGTGATCGAGGCCATGGTCGCCGCCTTTGAGCAGAGCGAAGGCTGCCTTGCCGCCCGCTTACTCAGTGCCTTGCAAGCTGGCCAGGCGGCTGGTGGCGAAGCTGGCTCGGTGCATTCGGCAGCACTGTCGGTGGTCGATGACCTGACCTGGCCAATCGTCGACCTGCGGGTTGACTGGGCCGAACACAATCCGATCGATGAGCTGGGCAACTTGTGGCGCGCCTACCAGCCCCAACTGCAGGACTACCTGATCCGCGCACTCGACCCAACCCTGGCGCCCAGCTATGGAGTGCCGGGTGATGAGTGAGCCGCGCAGCCGCGCCCTGTTGGCCAGGCTGGTAGGGTTCGCCACGGTCAGCCGTGACTCGAACCTGGCACTGATCGAGTTCGTGCGCGACTACCTGCAGGGCCTGGGCGTGGACTGCGAACTGATCTACAACGCCGAACGCAGCAAGGCCAATCTGCTGGCGTCGATGGGCCCGCAGGTGGCCGGTGGCATCGTGTTGTCCGGGCACACCGACGTGGTGCCGGTGGACGGCCAGGCCTGGACGGTCGAGCCGTTCTGTATGAGCGAGGCCGACGGCAAATTGTTCGGGCGCGGTACCGCCGACATGAAAGGCTACCTGGCCTCGGTCCTGGCGGCGGTGCCGCTGTTCCTGGCAAGTGACTTGCGCCGGCCGGTACACCTGGCGTTGTCCTATGACGAGGAAGTCGGCTGCCTGGGCGTGCGTAGTTTGCTCGAGCTGTTGCCCCAGCGGATCCCGGCGCCGGCCTTGTGCCTGATCGGCGAGCCGACCGAGCTCAAGCCGGTGCTCGGCCACAAGGGCAAGCTGGCAATGCGTTGCCATGTGCACGGCGCCGCCTGCCATTCGGCGTACGCCCCCTACGGGGTGAACGCCATCGAGCAAGCCGCACGCCTGATCGGCCGGCTGGGCGAGATCGGTGCCACCCTGGCCGAGCCGGAACTGCAGGACTCACGTTTTGATCCGGCTTATTCCACCGTACAGGTCGGGGTGATCCAGGGCGGCACGGCGTTGAACATCGTGCCGGCCGATTGCCGTTTCGATTTCGAAGTGCGCGCCTTGCCGGACTTCGCCCCGCAGGCGGTGGTCGATGAATTGCAGCACTACGCCCAGACCACGTTGCTGCCGGCGATGCAGGCGATCAAGGCCGAGACGTCGATTCGCTTTGAACAACTCTCGGCCTACCGGGGCCTGGCAACCCCGGCGGACAGCGCCGCCGCGCGCCTGATCGCCCAGCTGTGTGGCAGCGATGCCTTCAGCACCGTGGCCTTCGGCACCGAAGGTGGGTTGTTCGATGCGGCCGGTATCGCGACCGTGGTCTGTGGTCCCGGCAGTATGGAGCAAGGACACAAGCCCGACGAGTTCGTCAGCGTCGAGCAGTTGCACGCCTGTGACCGCCTGATGGATCGACTGGCGGCCTGGCTGAGCGCACCCGAAGAACAATAACAAGGCCCTCCGGCCGCCCATGCGTGTCCCGCCGCCGCCTCAGTGCGTACCGGCATTATCGAGGAACAGATCCATGTCCAGATCCTTGCGTTGCAGCCTTCCGTTTGCCCTGGCCCTGTTGAGCGGTGCAGTGTGCGCCGCGCCCCAGAGCCTCACCGTGATTTCCTTTGGCGGGGCCACCAAGCTGGCCCAGGACAAGGCCTACTTCCAGCCGTTCAACGCCAGCGGTGCCGGCAACATCGTCGCCGGTGAGTACAACGGCGAACTGTCGAAGATCAAGGCCATGGTGGCCGCCGGTCACACCAGTTGGGACGTGGTCGAAGTGGAAAGCCCGGACCTGCTGCGCGGCTGCGAGGAAGGCCTGTTCGAGAAACTCGACCTGAGCGCCCTGGGCGACCCGGCGCAATTTGTCCCGGGGGCACTGACCGAATGCGGGGTTGCCACCTATGTCTGGTCGATGGTCCTGGCCTTTGACCAGGGCAAGCTGGCCAAGGCGCCGCAGAACTGGGCGGACTTCTGGAACGTCAGCGAATTTCCCGGCAAGCGCGGGCTGCGCAAGAGCGCCAAGTACACCCTGGAAATCGCTTTGCTGGCCGATGGGGTGAAAATGGATGAGCTGTACAAGGTCCTGAATACCCCGCAGGGCGTGACCCGGGCCTTTGCCAAACTGGACCAGATCAAATCCAGCATCCAGTGGTGGGAGGCGGGCGCCCAGCCGGCACAGTGGCTGGTGGCCGGGGACGTGGTGATGAGCGCCGCCTACAACGGTCGCATTGCTTCGGCCCAGGAGGAGGGCATGAAACTGAGCATCGTCTGGCCACAAAGCCTGTACGACCCGGAATACTGGGCCGTGGTCAAGGGCACCCCGAACAAGGCCCTGGCCGAGAAGTTCATCGCCTTCGCCAGCCAGCCCCAGGCGCAGAAAGTGTTCTCGCAAAACATTCCTTACGGGCCGGTGCACCTGCAGACCCTGGCCTTGCTGCCCAAGTCGGTGCAGGCGCAACTGCCCACCGCCGAGGCCAACCTGGCCGGCGCCGGAGCGGTGAACGCCGAGTTCTGGGTCGACCATGGCGAGGAGCTGGAACAACGCTTCAACGCCTGGGCTGCCCGCTAATCCCCACCTCAACTCCCACAGGCATCTCCAATCCCTGTGGGAGCGGGCGCCCGCTTGCGGCTTGCTCGCGATGGGCATTGACGTTGCACCTGTGGAGAGAGAACCTGCTTGGGTCGTGACCTCTGGGCCTCTGGGGTGTTGGATCAGGCCGAGTACATATCCATTTTTGCGGTAACGGCCTCCTATGGTTCCGCTTTTACAGCGGCTCACTTTTGGAGGAGCCCAAAAGTAAGCAAAAGGCTCTTGCCCCACCACTTGGCACCTCGCTTGGGCTCGGTGTGCCCTCACTCCGGCTTGAATCCGTGGGCCGCCGCCACGCGCCATCCATGGCGCGTGGCGGCTAACCCGGCGTCCTGCCGGGTTACCCACGGCTTCAAGCCTGCGTTCGGCCAGCGTGGTTAACGGGGCGCCCCAGGATCAAAAGCCAAAGCCA
>NZ_FYEC01000034.1:0-52593 GCF_900187635.1 Pseudomonas sp. Irchel 3H3
CGTGAACGGCCAACCGGCCTGACGACAACCCTGGGCTCCCACACGGCTGAAAGGCCGTTTCACTAATCAGGATCGTTGGGCATCGATTCTCATCGAGGCGCGGGGTAGCAGCCCCACTCAGACGCCGGATAGATGAAAGCAAGCCAAACACGACATCAAAAACAGTATTGCAGAAAAGGGGGTAACCATAGATGTGGGAGCGGGCTTGCCCGCGATGGGGCCGGCCCATTCAACATCGATAGTGCCTGACATACCGCCATCGCGGGCAAGCCCGCTCCCACTGGTCTGGTGGGCGTATGCAAAATTTTCGAACACCCAGAGCCAATGTAGGAGCTAGCCTGCTAGCGATGGGGCCGGCTCATTCAACATCAGTGCCTGACCCACCGCCATCGCGGGCAAGCCCGCTCCCACAGGTCTGGTGGGTGTATGCAAAATTTGCGAACACCCAGAACCAATGTAGGAGCTAGCCTGCTAGCGATGGGGCCGGCCCATTCAACATCGATGGTGCCTGACTCACCGCCATCGCGGGCAAGCCCGCTCCCACAGGTTGAGTAGGTGTACCCAAAATCTGCGAACACCCAGAACCACTGTGGGAGCGGGCTTGCCCGCGATGGGGCCGGTCCATTCAACATTGATGGTGCCTGACATACCGCCATCGCGAGCAAGCCCGCACCTACAAGCTGGCAGTCGCAAACTCTTCCTGCAGCATCGCGACGAACGCTTCCCGGGCCGGGTGATGCCGGGAGTGTTCGTGCCAATAGAACAGGTTGTCGATGGCCGTCAGCTCCGGGAATTCGTAGCTGGCCCAGCCGGCGCCCGGTCCGTACTGTTCGAAAATCCCCCTGGGCACCAGCGCCACGCCGGCCCCCGCACTGACGCAACCGACAATGCTGCCGTAACTGGCAATGCTGATGATCGGCAAGGCCTCCCCCTGCCCTAGCAGCCAGCGCTCCAGCGTTGCCCGGTACGGGCACCCCGAGGGCCACATGAAGATCGACTTGCCGCGCAGGTCGGCGGCCTCGCGCAACGGTCCCAGAGACGGCGACGCGATCAGCACCAGGTCTTCGCGGTACATGAGCTTGCGCTTGAGCAGTGGTCGCTCGACGTCGACCGCCACAATCACCCCGTCGAGCTTGTGCAGGAGCGTGTCCTCGAGCAACTGCGCCCAAGGCCCGGTCGTCAGCTCCAGGGCGACCGCCGGATAACGCCTATGGAATCGGGCCAACAACCTGGGCAGGCGGCCGCTGGCCGATGATTCGATCGCGCCGATGCGCAGCGGCCCGGACGGCGGCGCTCCGGGATCCACGGCACGCTTGGCTTCCTCGGACAGGGCCAGGATCTGCGCAGCGTAGGTCAGGAAGATTTCACCGGCCGGGCTGATCTGCAACCCCCGCCCCGCCCGGTAAAACAGCTCGACGCCCAGTTCGCTTTCCAGCGACTTGAGGCGCGCGGTGATGTTCGAGGGCACGCAATGCAGCACCTGCGCAGCACGGGCAATGCTGCCGGTCTCGAAAACCGTCTTGAACATGCGAATCTGCGCCAGCTCCATACATCACCAGAGGTGAACATTCACCTCATGTTAAGTCAGTTGTAGTGAATAGGTAAGGCTCCAATACTCAAGGGGCAGAAGCCGTCACCTCGTCGCGGTCTTCGTTGCGCACCTGACCTGGCAGGCCGACCTGATGCCCACTCGTTCAACCCTGAAGATTCTCCTGGCCGTGCTGTTTGTGATCGTCTGCTGGGGTTACTCGCCGACCGGCATCCGCATCGGCCTGACCGCCTATGAACCCGGACACCTGGCGTTGTTGCGGTTCCTCGTGGCCTCGTTGTTGATGGCGTTGATCGCAGCCTGCAAGGGCATCGAGCTACCGCGCCTGCGCGACCTGCCACTGTTGCTCATGCTGGGATTGTTTGCCGTGAGCCTGCACCACATTGCGCTGAATTTCGGTCAACGCGGGGTCAGTGCCGGCGCCGCCAGCGTGCTGGCGCAGTCAACTCCGCTGTTCAGCGCGCTGCTGGCACATTTCATCTTCAACGACCGCGTCAGCGCCTGGCGTTGGGGATGTGTGGTGCTGGGGATGTGTGGCGCCGGCATCGTGGTCGCCGGTGATCGCGGCCTGGGCAGCATCGACCCCCACGGCCTGTTGATCCTGCTGGCCGCGCTGTCCTGGAGCCTGTACTTCGCCCTGCACAAACGCCATTGCCAGCGTTACAGCGGCCTGACCATGGTCTGCTACACGGTATGGTCCGGCACCCTGTTGTTGCTGGTGTTCCTTCCGGGCCTGGGCGCTGCGGTGGCCAGGGCACCGGTGCAGGTTCACCTGGCGGTGACGATTCTCGGGGTGTTCCCCAGTGCCCTGGCCTATCTGGCCTGGGCCTTTGTCTTGCGCCAGGTCGAGGCCAGCCGCGCCGCCATGGCGCTGTACCTGACACCTCCCACCGCCATGTTGATTGCCGCCGCCCTGCTGGGAGAACGGCCGGGATTGATGGTGATGGTGGGAGCGCTGGTGGTGTTGATCAGCGTGCTGGCGATGAACCTGGAGCAGCGGTGGGGGGTGGCCTGGTCAAGTCGATGACCTATGCAGGAGCACCCCCGCTCGAGTTTCAATCATCCAGCGGCTGTGGTGGTTTCGCCGGCTTGGCAGGCTTGGCGGCCTTGGTGCCTTTGGCTGGCGTTTCGGCGACCGCAGGTGCCGGTGGTGCCGCTTCTTTCTCGGCGGCAGGCAACTGGTCGACGGTCTCGAACAGCGCCTTGGCGTCTATCGGGCCCAGGTGTTCGAGTTTCTTCTCGCCGTCCTTGCCCACCAGGATGACCTTGGTCTCACCGCTGACCCCCAGTTTCAGTTCGCGAATCAACGCCATGGTGGTTTGCGCATCCAGGTCCTTGCCATCGCGCTGGCCCATCAACTGAACCACGGTGTAGAGCACCATGCTGCGGTCCTGGAAGGCTTTTTTGGTGGCCGGGTCGTCGAGGGATTTTTTCAGGTTGACCAGCGTCGGGTCGATGCTGCTGGGGGCGATGACAATCAGCGGCCGGCTCTTGCCGCGTTCCTGGGCCAGAGGCGTGTCGTTGTCGGCAGCGAACAAGGGGCCCGCGACAGCCAGCAAAGTAGCGAGGGTCAATGACCGAATGAGCATGCGCATCTCCTTTTGATTTTCACGCTTATGATTGCGCATCAAGGCGAAAGATCCAGTTTTGATGTGGGAAATTTCTATCGCCATGTTGCCAAGCTTAGGTCAGCGGGGTTAATCCGCCACTGCCCGCCAGCCTCAAAGGAACGGGCATAGCGTGCAAAGCGCCAGGCAAGACCAACGGCCAGGCGCATCTATACAACGCGTACTACACTGTTAGTGTTCCCAATAGGGGGACGTAGCCAAATCCGCGTCCGTCAGCAGCGTGCCTGCCCATTACCACGTTCATGACGCTGGAACCAATGGCCACTTCGTAAGCGTCCTGTGGGGCCCTGCCCCACAGCGACAACTCTGCAGGACGACGACTTCGCGTCCAACACGCCCGGACATGGTCTATGCCCGGGCATTCGCGTGGCAGGCAGTTCGCCCACGGTCGTCCCGATCATCCATCCGACCATCGCCTGACAGGCTGCTGTCGCTGCATGGTGTGCCTGGTTCAGCGGTGGCCTTTTTCAGGAGGCGCGGTTATGGACGAAGGCAAACTGCAGGACTTCATGGGCAAGCTGGTGACCGACATGGGCGGTGCCGCGATGCTCGCCAATGTGATCGTCGGCGAAGAGCTGGGCCTGTATCGCGCCATGGCGGACAGCCTGCCGGTGACCCCCGAGGCACTGGCCACCAAGACCGGCTGCAATGCCCGGCTGTTGCGTGAATGGCTCAGCGCCCATGCGGCCTCAGGCTACATGGAGCATGCCGACGGGCAATTCCGCCTGCCGGAAGAACAGGCCATGGCGCTCGCCCACGAGGACTCCCCGGTGTATGTCGCAGGTGGTGCCGGGGTAATAGCCGCCCTGTACCACGACAAGGACAAACTGCTGGCGGCCATGCGCGGCGACGGTGCATTGGCCTGGGGCGATCACCACCCATGCATGTTCAGTGGCACCGAACGCTTCTTCCGACCCGGCTACCGCGCCCACCTGGTGGATGAATGGCTGCCCGCCCTGGAAGGCGTGGTCGACAAGCTCAAAGCCGGCGCCAAGGTGGCGGATATCGGTTGCGGCCACGGGGCTTCCACCGTGGTCATGGCCAAGGCCTTCCCGGCCTCGACCTTTGTTGGCTTCGACTACCACGCACCCTCCATCGCCACCGCCAACCAACGCGCCGAAGAAGGCGGCGTGGCCGACCGCGCGCAGTTCATCCAGGGCACCGCCAAAAACTACCCGGGCCACGACTACGACCTGGTCTGCTATTTCGACTGCCTGCACGACATGGGCGACCCGGTGGGCGCGGCCAAGCACGCCTATCGATCGCTCAAGGCCGATGGCAGCGTGCTGTTGGTGGAACCTTACGCCAGCGATCAACTGGACCAGAACAGCACCCCGGTAGGTCGCTTGTTCTACGCCGCCTCGACCTTCATCTGCACGCCCAATTCGCTGTCCCAGGAAGTGGGTCTGGGGCTGGGGGCGCAAGCGGGTGAGGCACGGTTGCGGGACGTGTTCAGCGAAGCCGGGTTCAAACACTTCCGCCGGGCGGCGGAAACTCCGTTCAACCTGATACTTGAGGCGCGCAAGTAACTGAGCAATGGCCAGGCACTGCGGCAACAGTGCCCGGCCAGCGCCCTGAATCAGAACGCCAGCTTGTAGCCGATGAACACCAGCATGGCCGCCAGGCACGGACGCAACACGCCGTCGGAGACTTTGCCGGTCAGGTGACTGCCGATGTAGATCCCCGGCAGCGACCCCATCAGCAGGAACCCCAGCAGGTGCCAGTCCATGTTGCCCATGCTCGCGTGGCCAAGGCCGGCGACCAGGGTCAAGGGCACGGCGTGGGCGATTTCGGTACCCACCAAACGTTTGGTGGCCAGGAACGGGTACAGCAGGAACAGCGCCACCGTGCCCAGGGCACCGGCGCCAATGGACGTCAGCGCCACCATCACCCCGAGCAACGCCCCGGTGCCGATGGTCAGCAGATTGAGTTTGCGCTCGCTCAGGTGATAGTGATCGCCCGCGTGTTTATGGGCGAAGGCCAGTAACTGCTTCTTGAAGAAAATCGCCAGCGCGGTCAGCAACAGCACAAAACCCAGGGCCTGCTTGATGATCGCGTTGGTCGCCTGGGCGTCGTTGTTGAAGAAGGTGAGAAACAGCAGGGTCAGGGCCACGGCCGGCACACTGCCTGCGGTCAGCCAGCCGGTGATTTTCCAGTCGATGTTCTTGTTCTTCTGATGAACCAGCACCCCACCGGACTTGGTGATCGCCGCGTACAGCAGGTCGGTGCCGACGGCGGTGGCCGGGTTGATACCGAACCACAGCAGAATCGGGGTCATCAACGAGCCGCCACCGATACCGGTCATACCGACAATAAATCCGACAACCAAGCCTGCAACTACAAAACCCAAATTACCGAAATCCATTGCCATACCTTACAGAACCAGCGTGACGAGCAAAAACTGGCAGGCAGCATAGCGATTTTTCTTATAACCACTTATATCAATGTGATCTGACTTTATAACCACGCGTGCAGCCCCCCTGCCTCAATCCCGGCTGCTCCTACAGGGGGCTTGTGTTCACACGCCAGCCTGTTTCTCCAGTTGCACCTGCAATTGCGGATCGAGCTTCAACGCTGCGGCCAACTCGTCGAGGTAGGCGCGCTCGGCATCCTGCTGGTGATCGACCAGCATCACGCTGGCCAGGTACATTTCCGCGGCGATGGCCGGGTCGGTGGCCGATTGCGCGACGTCATTGGCGTCCAGCGGCTTGGCGACTTCGTCATCGAGCCACTGCTGCAGGTCGGGGTCGTCGGTGTGCCGGCCGATCTCGGTGCTGATCATCTGCTTCTCTTGGTCGTCAATACGCCCGTCAGCCTTGGCGGCGGCGATCAATGCCCGCAACACGGCATGGCTATGGGCTTCGATCTGCGGCCCGGCGAGCAACTGGTCAACGGTCTGCGGCGCCTGTTGCGGGGCTGAAGCCTGGCTGCGTTGCCAGGCTTGATAGGCCTGGAACGCCATCATCCCCAGGGACGCCAGCGCGGCATAATTGGTGCCACTGGAGCGACCCTGAGTCGTACCGCCGCCGCTCCCCGCGCCACCCAGCAATCCTCCGAGCCCGCCCAGCAGGCCACCCAAGCCACCGAGGCCGCCGGCACCAGCAGCGGCGCCACCACCACCGGCGCCCAACAGACCACCCAGCAGCCCGCCCAAGTCACCCAGGCCGCCTTGCCCACCCGCGGCACCACCGCCCTGTTGGCCCTGCGCGCCCTGGCCGGCGCGCAGTAATTGTTCAAGCAGATCGCTGGTATTCATGGCAGTGCCCTCTTCGATGGCAGGAGTTCAGTCAGGCAACTCTAGCCCCGCACAGCCATTGCGCCATGACCGTCTGGCTGACATAAAGCGCCAAACTGATATTTTTATTTTCATTGTATTGATTAATGAATTATTTCATGTCAATCATAGACCCATAAGAAGGGCATCCGCCCCCTACTCACGGAGTCAACACGATGAACACGACCGGACTTCTGGCTGCTCTGGCCTTCTGTGCCGCCAGCACCCTCGCCCACGCCGACGACAGCACCTTGCGCATTGGCATCGAAGCCGCCTACCCGCCGTTTTCCTTCAAGACCCCGGAAGGTGAGATCAGCGGATTCGACTATGACGTCGGCAATGCGCTGTGTGATGAGATGAAGATCAAGTGCCAGTGGGTGGTCCTGGCCTTCGACGGGATGATCCCGTCGCTCAAGGTGCGCAAGGTCGATGCGATTCTGTCATCGATGTCGATCACCCCCGATCGCCTGAAGTCCGTCGACTTCACCAAGAAGTACTACCACACCCCCGGCAAGCTCGCGATGAAGGACGACGTGGTAATCAACGACCCGTTGCTGGATCTCAAGGGCAAGAAGGTCGGCGTGCAGCGTGCCTCGACCTACGACCGTTACGCCACCGAGCAACTGGCCCCGGCCGGGGTCGAGGTGGTGCGCTACTCTTCGCAAAGCGAAGCCTCGCTGGACCTGGCCTCAGGTCGCCTGGACGCGACCCTGGCGGACATCGTCAACACCGACGAAGCCTTTATCAAGACCCCGGCCGGCAAGGGTTTTGCCCTGGTGGGCCCGGACATCAACGACCCCAAGTACTTCGGCCGGGGTGCCGGGATTGCCTTGCGCAAAGGTGACACGGCCAACGCCGAGCGCCTGAACGCCGCGATCGACACCCTGCGCACCAACGGCAAATACCAGCAGATCATGGGCAAGTACTTCGCCTATGACATCTACGGTTCGACTGCCGAGTAAAGGTGGGTAAAGCGACTGCAGAGTTGCTTGCATGGGCGCCATCGCGGGCATGGGTGGAATACAGATGTGAGTTCGCCCCCGATCCAATGTGGGAGCGGGCTCGCCCGCGATGGCGGTGGGCCTGCCGACATCGATGTTGAAGGTGCCAGCCTCATCGCGGGCAAGCCCGCTCCCACAGGTTTCACCCCTTGTCTGATCGTCATCAACCCCTGTCGTCCCGCACGCCCAACGCGTGTCGGGTGAGGATTTCATCATGTTGCACGGCTACGGATCGAGCATTCTCGATGGCGCCTGGCTGTCGATCAACCTGGCCCTGAGTGCCATGGCGCTGGCCATTACCCTGGGCCTGCTCGGCGCGGCGTTTCGCCTGTCGCCGGTCAAGTGGCTGGCGAATCTGGGCGAGGCCTATACCACGGTGATTCGTGGCATCCCCGACCTGGTACTGATCCTGCTGATTTTCTACGGCGGCCAGGACCTGGTGAACCGTATTGCCCAAGGCGTTGGCTACGAGCAATACATCGACATCAACCCTTTTGTCGCGGGGGTCTGCACCATGGGGTTCATCTTCGGTGCCTACCTGTCGGAAACCTTTCGCGGCGCCTTCATGGCTATTCCCGCAGGCCAGGGCGAAGCCGGCCGGGCCTATGGCCTGAGCGGCTGGCAGGTGTTCTGGCGGATCCTGGTGCCACAGATGATCCGCTTCGCCATTCCCGGTTTCACCAACAACTGGTTGGTGCTGACCAAGTCCACCGCGCTGATTTCGGTGATCGGCCTGCAGGACATGATGTTCAAGGCCAAGAACGCCGCCGATGCGACCCATGAACCCTTCACGTTTTACCTCGCGGTTGCGGCGCTGTACCTGGTGATCACCAGTGTCTCGCTGGTGCTGCTGCGCACCCTGGAAAAACGTTATTCGGTCGGCATCAAAGCCGCCGACCTGTGACCGGGAGACCCTGACCATGCTCGACTACACCTTGATCTGGGACAGCCTGCCGCTGTACTTCGGCGGCGCCCTGCTGACCCTCAAGCTGCTGCTGATTTCCCTGGCCCTGGGCCTGGTGCTAGCGGTGCCCCTGGCCCTGATGCGCGTGTCCCGGGCGCCCAGGCTCAACGCACCGGCCTGGCTCTACACCTACGTCATCCGGGGCACCCCGATGCTGGTGCAGTTGTTCCTGATCTACTACGGCCTGGCGCAATTCGAGGCGGTGCGTCACAGCGTGCTCTGGCCGTACCTGTCCAGCGCGACCTTCTGTGCCTGCCTGGCCTTCGCCCTCAACACCAGTGCCTACAGCGCCGAACTGCTGGCGGGGAGCCTGAGGTCGACCCCCGGCGGCGAGATCGAAGCCGCCAAGGCCATGGGCATGTCGCGCCTGACCCTGTACCGACGCATCCTGCTGCCCTCGGCGCTGCGCCGGGTGCTACCGCAGTACAGCAACGAAGTGTTGATGATGCTGCAAACCACCAGCCTGGCCTCCATCGTCACCCTGGTGGACATCACCGGCGCGGCGCGCACGGTCAGTTCGCGCTACTACATGCCGTTCGAAGCCTTCATCACCGCCGCCCTGATGTACCTGGCCCTGACGTTCATCCTCGTGCGCCTGTTCAAGCTCGCCGAGCGCCACTGGCTGGCGCACCTGGCCCCACGTAAACACTAAGGAATTGCCATGCAGCACATTCAACACGTCCTGCCCTGGAGCGCCAGCGGCACGCAACGCACCCTCTCGGTGTTCCGCTTCGGCAGCGGCCCGCGCAAGGCTTATATCCAGGCGTCCCTACACGCCGACGAACTGCCCGGCATGCGTGTGGCGGTCGAACTCAAGCGCCGGCTGCGCGAACTCGAAGCACAAGGCCGCCTGAATGGGGTCATCGAACTGGTGCCGATGGCCAATCCGATTGGCATCGGACAGATGTTCCAGGCCACCCACCAGGGGCGCTTCGAATTCAACAGCGGCAAGAATTTCAACCGCGACTTCCCGGCACTCGCCGATGCGGTGGCCGAACGGGTCGCCGGCCAACTGGGCAGCGATGCCGAGAGCAACGTGGGATTGATTCGCGAGGCCATGGTCCAAGCACTCAATCAACTGCCGGGCGCCGCGTCGGAACTCGACGGCCTGCGCGTGCTGCTGATGCAGCACGCTTGCACCGCCGATGTGGTGCTGGACCTGCACTGCGACTTCGAGTCGATCATGCTGCTCTACGCCCTGCCCCAGAACTGGCCACGGGTACGCTCGCTGGCCGCGCGCCTGGCGGCCGGCGCGGTGCTGCTGGCCGAGGACGCTGGCGGCAATGCCTTCGATGAAGCTTGCGCGGTGCCATGGCTGCACCTGGCCGAACGTTTCCCGCAGGCCAACATTCCCCTGGCCTGTGTGGCGACCACTGTGGAACTGCGAGGCATGCTCGACACCGAGGGCGATACCTGCGCGCTGGATGCCGAACAGATCCTCGGCTACCTGGCCGAAGTCGGCCTGATCAGCGGTGACTGGCCAACCGCGCCGGTCGAATGCTGTGAAGCGACGCCCTTTGCCGGAGCCCAGTACGCCTATGCGCCGCACCCGGGCGTGGTGAGTTTCCTGCAACCGGTGGGCGCCTGCGTCAAGATCGGCGACCCGTTGTTCGAGGTGCTCGACCCCCTGACCGACCGCCACAGCGTGGTCACCGCCAGCACCGATGGCATCCTCTACGCCCGAGAACGCCTGCGTTTTGCCCAGCCCGGGTTGTGGCTGGCCAAGGTCGCAGGCAGCACCCCCATTCGCCAGGGTCGCTTGCTCAGCGACTGACTCCCGAGACCAAGACCATGAACACACTGGAAATTCGCGGCCTGCACAAATCCTATGGCAGCGTCGAAGTACTCAAGGGCGTTTCACTCCAGGCCAGGGCCGGCGATGTGATCAGCATCATCGGCTCCAGCGGTTCGGGCAAAAGCACCTTCCTGCGCTGCATCAACCTGCTGGAGCAACCCAACGCCGGCGAGATCGTGCTCAACGGCGAACCGCTCAAGCTGCTGGCCAACAAGACCGGCGGGCTCAAGGCTGCCGACCCCAGGCAGTTGCAGCGCATGCGCTCGCGCCTGGCCATGGTGTTCCAGCACTTCAACCTGTGGTCGCACATGAGCGCCCTGGAAAACGTCATGGAGGCCCCGGTGCATGTGCTGGGGATGGACAAGAAGGCGGCGCGGGAAAAGGCCGAGCACTACCTGGATAAAGTCGGCGTCTCCCATCGCAGGGGCGCCTACCCGGCCCATATGTCCGGGGGCGAGCAGCAGCGTGTGGCGATCGCCCGGGCGCTGGCCATGGAGCCTGAGGTGATGCTGTTCGATGAGCCGACTTCGGCCCTCGACCCGGAACTGGTGGGCGAAGTGCTCAAGGTCATGCAGGACCTGGCCCTGGAGGGCCGGACCATGGTGGTGGTGACCCACGAAATGGGCTTTGCCCGGGAAGTGTCGAACCAGTTGGTGTTCCTGCACAAAGGCGTGGTCGAGGAACGGGGCGTGCCTCGTGACGTGCTCGCCAACCCCCAGTCCGAACGCCTGCAACAGTTCCTGGCCGGCAGTTTGAAGTAATGCGCTGATCGGTGCCGGCCGTCGCGAACGCAGTGCCGATGCGCTTCGGCTACACTGGCACCCACTTATGTCGAGGGGGCGCTGTCGACCCCTTGAACCCTTTGGTAGATGGCGAGCCGGTTATGTCTGATTCCCCGAAAAACACCACGGTCTATGCCTCCCCGGTGATGCGCAAGCTGGCGCAGATCCTCGCGGACCTGCCGCCTTCACTGCGCAAGGTCGCCGACTTCATCCTGCGCCACCCGCTCAAGGCCGCGACCCTGACCATCGAGGAAATGGCCGCCGAGACCGCCACCTCCCCCGCGGCGGTCAATCGCCTGGCCAAGGCCCTGGACGTCGGTGGCTACAGCGGCATGAAGGCCGAGCTGGTGACCACCTTGCAGCAGATGGTCTCGCCCGTGGACAAGCTGCGCAACGAACTGGCACAACGTCCCGGTGGCGCGTTCGGCCTGCACGAGCAGATCCAGAGCGCCACCAGCAACCTCGATACCGCCGGTAGCAACAATCACCCCGACACTTTCGAGGCCGTGGTCACGTGCCTGATCCAGGCGCGCAAGATCTACATCCTCGGTTTTGGCAACAGCGTCTACCTGGCTGGCCTGGCCGCCTCGACACTGATGCCGTTCTGCGCCGACGCCACGGCCATCAGCATGGAAGGCGGCAACGAAAACGCCGCCTACCGCCTGGCCGCCATCACCCGGGACGACGTGCTGCTGGCGATCTCCCTGCCCCGCTACTCCCTGGACACCCTGCAACTGTCGCGCTTTGCCCACGAGCGAGGCGCTACGGTGCTGGCGATCACCGACTCCCCGGCCTCACCCCTGACCCACGTCGCCCGGCACGTGCTGTTCGCCCCGGCCGATCATCCGGTGTTGACCAGCTCCTACATCGCCGTGCTGGCGCTGATCGAAGGGCTGGTCGCCGGGGTCATGGCACGCAACAAGGAAGCGGTGAAATTGGCCACTGAACTCACCGAAAGCGTGATGAGCTACCTGCACATCCCCGGCAGCAGCAAACCTGGCAAGCCTTAGAGCCACCAGCGCAGCAGGAAAAAGAACGCCATGCTCAACAGCATGCTGATCAGCGTGCTGCGGGTGTAGAGCACCAGGCCGATGGCGACGAGCGAGCTGAGCAGGTAGGGGTTGTCCCACTGCAGGTTCAGTTGCTGCTCGGGCATGAACACGATCGGCCCGCAGATCGCGGTCAGCATGCCGGGCACGGCAAAGCCGAGGAACTGGCGCGCGTTGCTGCTCAGGCGCACCGGCAGACGGGGTTCGAGGAACAGGTAGCGGTTGAGAAACACCAGCAGGCCCATGCCGAATATGACTGCCCAGACCATCATGTGCGTGCTCCCTGGAATTTGTTGCAGATAAAACCGGCGGTCATCCCCAGCAACCCGGCCAGCACCAGCGCCGAGCCCACTTGCCAGTAGGCGAACAGCACCGAGCAGAACAGCGAGACCGCCACGCAGACCACGGTGGGAATATTGCGCACCACCGGGGTGATCAAGGCGATGAAGGTGGCGGCGATGGAGAAGTCCAGCCCCAGGTGTTCAAGCCCCGGGATGCTGCTGCCCAGCACGATGCCGGCCAGGGTGAACAGGTTCCAGGCGATATAAAACGTCAGCCCCACCCCCAGCGCGTACCAGCGATTGAACTGCTGGCGGTCGAACTGACTGGTGAGGGCGAACAACTCATCGGTCAGCAGAAAACCCAGGCCAACCCGCCAGCGCGCCGGTAAAGGTGACACCACCGGGCGCAGGCTCATGCCGTACAGCAGGTGTTGCGAGGTCAGCAGCAAGGTGGTCAGCAGAATCGAGAAAATCCCCGCACCGCCCTTGAGCATGCCGATCGCCACCAGTTGCGCGGCGCCGGCAAAGACAATGCTCGACAGGCCCTGGCCCTGCAGGGGCGTGAGGTTGGCCTCGATGGCCATGGAGCCGGCCAGCAGCCCCCACGGCGCCGTCGCCAGGGACAACGGCATCACGGCCGCGGCACCGCGCAGGAAGGCACTGCGCGGCAGGAGAGTGTCAGACATAGTGCTCTACAACAAAAAGAGGGGATCTGAATGTGCCAGCCAAACGCCGGGCTGTCTTGAACAATCTTGCGCAATTCGCGGCAAGCCCCGCTGACGCCATCGCGGGCAAGCCTTGCTCCTACGGTCCTCGGGGCGCTGCAACCATGGGGACAGCCAGGACTTTGTGGGGTTAATGTCCCTGGGTTGTCTACAGGGTCACGCCCAGCGCGTTCAACAGCACCGGGTCGCGGCTGTAGATGTCCGGGGCGTACAACAGACGGCCGTGGCTGTCGGCCTGCACCGTCCAGTACGTCAGCAGGATCGGCACCGGTGTCGTCAGCCTGAACTCATGCGTCAGCCCAGTGGCCAGCAATTCGTTGGTGCGCAAGCGCTCCGCCGGGCTGAGTAGCATGTCGCGTAACTGCAAGGCATGCTCGACTCGCACGCAACCTGAACTGAACGCCCGCGGGCCCTTCTGGAACAACGCCTGGCTCGGGGTGTCATGCAGGTACACCGAGAACGGATTGGGGAAACGCACCGCCATCTGCCCCAGGGGGTTTCGCGGGCCGGCGCTCTGGCGCAGGAGGATATTGCCCGGGTTGTCCCAGTCGATCTCGTCCACCGCCAGGGGATTGCCGTTGCGGTCCAGCACCTGCAGGTTCTGACGGCTGAGGAACGACTGGTCGCGGCGGATCTGCGGCAACTTGTCCTCGCGCATGATGGTCGGCGGTACGGTCCAGGTCGGGTTCAGGGTCAGCCGCGTGACCCGGGATTTCAACAACGGGGTTTGCCGTTCGGCGCGGCCGACCTGGGTGCGTGTCTGCCATACCGGCACTCCGCCCTGGAACAGGGTCAACTGGGCCGCGGCAATGTTCACCAGCAGGCTGTCGGGTTCCATGTCCTGCGCCAGCCAGCGAAAACGTTCGAGGTTGATCCGCAGTTGCTCACGGCGCAGTGCCGGGCTGATGTTGAGCTCCGCCAGGGTGCCGGCGCCGATGACCCCATCGGCTTGCAGCGAGTGGTCGAGCTGGAAGTTTTTCACCGCGCTGGCCAACTGCGCGCTGTAGTCGCTGCCGACATGGGCCGGCACGCTGGGCAGGTAGCCCTCGCTGACCAGGCGCTGGGCCAACCCGGGGACTCTGGGATCCTGCATGCCCGGGCGCAACAAGGCGCCCGCGGGCAATTGCGGCCAGTGCGGTAACGGCTGTTGACGCTGCGCCGCGTACACCTGGCGCAAGCTGCGGTACTGCTCAAGTGACGGGCGTGCGGCCTCGAAGGCGGCACCCAGGTCATGCACACCGGGGCCAGCAATCGCCAGCAACTGGGCCGTGCGATCATCCGCGGGCGGCTGCGCATGCCACAGTGGCTCGAAGCGGCTTTGCTGCAGGCGCCCGTAATGCAACTCACGCAGGGCCTGCAGGTAACGCAGGCTGATGCCGATGTCGGTGCACAACAGGCCACCGACCGCATCCGCCGGCGGCAGGCTGTAGCGATTGGGGTCCAGGCCATCATCGACCAGCAACTGGAACTGCGCCAGCAAGGCCGCGACCCTGGCCTCGTCGGTCCACACCGGCAGATAGTCGTGCTGCTGGTAGAAGGCCTGCAGCAATGCCTGCGCCGAGGCGTCCGGGCGCAGCTTCAGGCCCGGGCAATCCACCGGCACCTGGGTCACGGCCAATTGCATCGGCCCGGAGTGGTCTGCCAACTCGTTCTGGGCAGTCGCGACCAATGGCACAGCGAGCAGGCAAAGGCTCAAGTAAGATGCGTGCTTTTTGAACAACTGCTTTACTCCAATCCATGGCCGTCACGATTTGACGGTCGACCTCTGCAGCAGGTGCGGCAAGCAATCAGGCGAGCCCAACATGGGCCGCCAGGGGCACGACAGGAAGTCGGGAGCCAACAATAGCATTGAGGACTCTCTTCGCATGTTTACCCTTTTGCGCCGGCTTGGCCTGGCACTGATCACCCTGGGCGCCATCTGTACTCCGGCGTTCGCCGCCAATACCTCACAACAGGCGTTATACAACAGCCTCGCCCACGCTGCCCCGGAACTCAATCCCCAAGCACTAAAAAGCGCCCTGAGCGCCATGCAATGTGCGGTCAGCAGCGGTGCCCAGCGCGCCGAGCACCTGGCAGTGATCGACTATTCCCAGCCTTCGACCGCGCGCCGCCTGTGGATATTCGACCTGCGCAAAAAATCCCTGGTGCTGCGCGACCTGGTGGCCCATGGGCAAATGTCCGGGGAAAACTTCGCCACCCAATTCTCCAATCGCATGGGCAGCTACCAGTCGAGCCTGGGCCTGTTCCGCACCCAGGAAAGCTATCAGGGCGCCCACGGTTATTCGTTGCGCATGGACGGCCTGGAGCCGGGCTTCAACGATCTGGCCCGCGATCGCGCGATCGTGATCCATGCCGCCGATTACGTGAACCCATTGTGGAGTGAGCGTCAGGGCCGGATCGGCCGCAGCCAGGGTTGCCCGGCGGTACGCCCGCAGGTGGCGCGCCAGGTGATCGATAAACTCAAGGATGGCCAGTTCATGTTTTCCTGGTACCCGGACCAGCGCTGGCTGAAGTCCTCGCCCTACCTCAACTGCCAGCCGCGCCAGGTGGCCAGTATCCTGAGTGCCAACAAGGGGTAACGGGTCACCGCCAGGACAAGCAAAAGCACGCGCATCTGGCTATGCTGCAAGCCATGACAGCCTCATTGCCGATTCGCCAACCCTGCCCACCCGGCGCCTGCGATTGCGGGCGTGAGGCCTTGCTCGACCTGCCCGGCGCCGACCCGCGCATCCTCCACCTGACCCGCCAGGAAGAAAAACGCTTGCTCGAGCGCCTGGAGAACCTCAAGAGCCTTGCCGACCTGGAGCATCTGCAGCAACGGATGTTCGAGCAGTTGGGCATCGGCGTGGAAATCAGCCCCAGCTTCCACGAGGTGCGCAGCATGCGCGGCATCGGCATTCGCCTGCGCGACCAACCGGGGCTGTGCCGCAAGACCCGACAAGCGATCCCGGCGGCGATTCGCCGGGGCCTGGAAAACCATCCGCAAATCGCCTACGAACTGCTCAACGCCAACGACCTGCTGCGTGATGCCTGAGGCTCAACTGCCCGTCTTGACCTTGCTCCAGACCCGGGTACGCACCCGTTCCATCTTCAGCGGCAAGGGTTCCAGCGGGTACAAGGTGGTCATGGTCTGCGGGCTCGGGTAGACACCCGGATTGTCGCGCACCTTCTGCTCCACCAGCGCCGTGGCGTCCTTGTTGGCATTCGGGTAGCCGAGGTAGTTGGAGGTCGCCGCGATCACGTCGGGGCGCAGCATGTAGTTGATGAAGCTCAGGCCCTGTTGCGGGTGCGGCGCGTCTTTGAGCAGCACCAGGTTCTCGACCCAGACCGGCGCGCCCTCGCGGGGGATGCGGTACACCAGGTTGCGCCCATTGCCGGCCTTGGCCGACGCCAGTTGCGCGTCATACACCCCACCCGACCAACCGAGCACCACGCAGACATTGCCATTGGCCAGGTCCGAGATAAACCGCGAAGAGTCGAAGTAACGAATGTACGGCCGGATCTTCAGCAACAGCGCCTCGGCCTTGCGGTAGTCCTCGGGGTTCTGGCTGTTGTAGGGCAGCCCGAGGTAATGCAGGGCGATCGGAATGATCTCGCCGGGCGAATCGAGCATGGCCACCCCGCACTGGCTGAGTTTGGCGATGTTCTCCTGCTTGAAGATCAGGTCCCAGGAATCCACCGGGGCGTCGGTGCCCAGCAGCGCCTTGACCTGGTCCGCATCGTAGCCGACCCCGGTGGTGCCCCACAGGTAGGGTGCCGCGTAGCGGTTGCCCGGATCATTGTGCTGGACCTTGGCGAGGATCTCCGGGTCCAGGTGGGGCAGGTTCGGCAACTGGCTGCGGTCCAGTTCCTGGAGCACCCCGGCCTTGATCAGGTTGGGCAGCAGTTCGCTGCTGGCCACCACCACGTCATAGCCGCTGCGCCCGGCCATGAGCTTGCTTTGCATCACATCGCCGTTGTCGAACACGTCGTAGATCGTGGCGACCCCGGTTTCCTGCTGAAAGTTTTTGGTCGCATCCGGAGCGATGTAGTCGTACCAGTTGTAGATCGAGACGCTGGGCTCGGCGGCGTTGACGCCGCTTATTGCCAGGCTGAGCACGGCGGCCGCGGCCAGTTGCAGACTGCACAGTAGTTTCATCGCAAGACTCCAGGACAACGGCATGCGCACGCTGCCGGCTACCGGTAAAGGTTAAGGAACGCGCCGTCTGCGGCGCTGATGCAAAAGACTCAGTCAATCAGCAGTTCGCGGCGCCCATCGCCGTGCTCGATCTGCCGGCAGGCCAGTGGCAGGCGCCGGTCCTTGAGGTAGTCGTAGTCCTTGCGTGAACGTTGCAGCTCGCTGAAATCCAGCTCCACCACCTGCCGACATTCCTCGCGCCCGGCCTCGAACAACAACCGTCCCGAGGGATCGACCACCGAGCTGGCACCCGCAAAGACCAGGCCGCCATCGCCTGCCCCACAACGATTGACCAGCACCGCAAACGCCTGGTTTTCCTGGGCGCGGGCGAGGATCGCGGTGCGGTGCACCGGGCCGAAGGGGTCCATGTTGGCGTTGCAGACCAGCATCAGGTCGACCCCCAGTTGCGCCAGCGCACGGGCCGGCTCCGGGAACTCGATGTCGTAGCAGATCAGCAGCCCGACCCGCACGCCCTTGTACAGGGTCGTGCCGAAACGATCGCCGGGTTGCACCGCACCACGCTCCGACGGCCACAGGTGGGTCTTGCGGTAGCGCAAGGCAATGCCCTGGGGGGTCAGCAGCAACGAGGTATTGTAGAAATCTTCGCCATCACGCTCGGCGATGCCCACGACCGCCGCCATATCCCGCTCGCGCAAGGCCTGAAGCACCGCCTGAACGCTGGGCCCATCGGCCGCCTCGGCCACTTCGCCGAGTTGCGCGGCGCTGGCAAAGCCCATCAATTGGGTCTCGGGGAACACCAGCAAGTCGGTGTCCGGGGCGCAGGTGGCAATGGCGTGCAGCGTGCGTTGCAGGTTGTACGCCGTGTCACCATCGCGACCGGCCAGTTGTACCAGTTCAATCTTCATGGGTTGTCCTTCGAGCTATCCGACCAGGCAGCCCGTTTTCAGGCTGTGGCCGAGTATGGGGCGCCAGCCAGGGCTCACGGAATCCCGTCGAAGGGGTACCCCTGAAGGGGTAGAGGCGGTTTCAGTGCGGCGCAGGCATGGCGGCAAACAGCACGTTGACCTCGGGAAACCGCGAGATGAAGTCCGCCGGCATCGGTGCCACCTTGCCGGCGCCGTAGTCGAAGAACACAAACCCCGACTTGGCCAGCGCCACCAGCGTGCCATCGACTGGCCGGGTGATGCGAAAGATGATGTCGCCCCCGTACTTGTTGAGGTCCATCAACCCCACTTCGAACAGCAAGCGATCACGGGCGTGGGCTTCGGCGCGATAGACCGTCGCCAGGTCCGTGACAATGATGCCCTCCTCACTCACGCCATACTCGAACAACATCCGCGCCCGGGCTTCGGAGATCATCGAGATCATCGAGTCGTTGGCCAGGTGGTTGGCGGCGTTGACGTCGGTCACCCGCACGGTCAGGGCGGTGGCGTAGAAAAACGGATTGTGGGGAAACTCCAGGTGCAGGCGGGCCATGGCGGGTCTCGTGGCAGGAAAAGAGGCAGCCACTGTTAGTCAGGCGCGGGAAATTTGGGACAGCGCTATCAGACAAATTGCGATCACATGCACCACTGCTCATGGATATTTGCATTCAACGGCGCTCGCCTAGAAGATGACGGCAGCACGATCGCTTCGGCGCTGACTATCCTGATGTAATTGAGCCCGTCGGGCTCGCGACCATCGTTCTCAGGGAATCCAGAATGACAGCAAGACAAGTAATCAATGCGTCGGTGAGCCCAAAAGGCAGCCTGGAAACACTGTCCCAACGCGAAGTACAACAACTGAGCGCCGCGGGTACAGGCAGCATCTACTCGCTCTTTCGCCAGTGCGCCCTGGCCATCCTCAATACCGGCGCCCATGTCGACAACGCCAAGACCATCCTCGAAGCCTACCGCGACTTCGAGATCCGCATTCACCAGCAGGACCGTGGCGTACGCCTCGAACTGCTGAACGCCCCGGCCGATGCCTTCGTCGACGGCGAGATGATCGCCAGCACCCGCGAGATGCTGTTCAGCGCCCTGCGCGACATCGTCTACACCGAGAATGAGCTGGACAGCCAGCGCATCGACCTCAGTACTTCGCAAGGCATCAGCGACTACGTCTTCCACCTGCTGCGCAACGCCCGCACCCTGCGCCCCGGCGTGGAGCCGAAGATCGTCGTGTGCTGGGGCGGTCACTCCATCAGCACCGAGGAATACCAGTACACCAAGAAAGTCGGCCACGAGCTGGGCCTGCGCAGCCTGGACGTCTGCACCGGTTGCGGACCGGGCGTGATGAAAGGCCCGATGAAGGGCGCAACCATTTCCCACGCCAAACAGCGAATCACCAACGGCCGCTACCTGGGCCTGACGGAGCCTGGGATCATCGCCGCCGAGGCACCGAACCCGATCGTCAACGAGCTGGTGATCCTGCCGGACATCGAGAAACGCCTGGAAGCCTTCGTCCGCGTCGGCCACGGCATCATCATTTTCCCCGGCGGCGCCGGCACGGCCGAGGAGTTCCTGTACCTGCTCGGGATCCTGATGCACCCGGACAACCGCGACCTGCCCTTCCCGGTGATCCTCACTGGCCCGCGCAGTGCCGCGCCGTACTTCCAGCAACTGCATGCCTTCGTCGGCGCCACCCTGGGCGAAGAAGCGCAAAGCCACTACGAGATCATCATCGATGACCCGGCCCAGGTGGCCCGGCAGATGGTCCAGGGGCTCAAGGCGGTCAAGCAGTTCCGCCGCGAGCGCAACGACGCCTTCCACTTCAACTGGCTGCTGAAGATCGACGAGGGTTTCCAGCGTCCGTTCGACCCGACCCACGAAAACATGGCCAGCCTGCAACTGCGCCTCGACCTGCCCGCCCATGAACGGGCGGCCAACCTGCGCCGGGCGTTCTCCGGGATTGTTGCCGGCAACGTCAAGGACATGGGTATTCGCTTGATCGAGGAACATGGCCCTTACGAGATCCATGGCGATGCGGCAATCATGCAACCGCTGGACAAACTGCTGCAGGCCTTTGTTGCCCAGCACCGGATGAAACTGCCCGGCGGCGCGGCGTACGTGCCGTGCTACCGGGTCATCAGCTAACAACCGCTGTAGCCGCTGGCGCAGGCAGCGCCAGCGGGTTACCCAGTCCCGGGCTGATTATTTCGCGCCGTAGACGTCGAAATCGAAGTACTTGTCGTTGATCCGCCCATAGGTACCGTTGGCCAGGATGGTCGCCAGTGCCTTGTTCAGGTCTTCGCGCAGCTCGACGTCGGCCTTGCGCACGCCGATACCGTCGCCCACACCGAAGAACTTTGGGTTGTCGAGGGTGGCACCGGAAAACTCATAGCCCTGGCCCTGCGGTTTATTGAGAAAGCCGTAACTGGCCTGGATCGAGCCTTGCAACGAGGCGTCGAGCCGGCCCACCACCAGATCGTTGTAGACCTGATCCTGATTCTGGTAGGACAACACATCGACGCCCTTCGAGCCCCAGACCGCCTTGGCGAACGCTTCCTGGGTCGAGCCCTGCTCGACGCCGACACGCTTGCCCTGGAGCGACTCGACGGTTGGCTGCAGATTCGCCCCGCGCTTGATCACCAGGCGTGCCGGGGCGTTGGAGACCTTGTCGGTAAAGGCGATCATTTCCTGGCGTTTGGCGGTGACCGTCATCGAGGAAGCAATGGCGTCGAATTTGCGCGCCAGCAAACCAGGAATCATCCCGTCCCAACTGCTTTCCACCCACACACACCGGGCCTTGAGCTCGTCACACAGTGCTTGGGCGATGTCGACGCCAAAGCCGGTCAGGCTGCCATCCTGGTTTTTGTATTCCAGTGGCGGATAGCTCGGATCAACTCCCAGGCGCAACACTTTGCCCGACCAGTCCGCCGCGCCTGCCAGGCCGGAGGCGCTGATCAGGGTCAGGGAAATCGCTGCGATCATCTTGTTCATTATTGTTGTGCTCCAGAGTTGGCTCAGCTGTGGCGTGAAATCGCCGCCTCGACAGGTAAAAAGGCCTCGACCAGCTTCACCCAGTAACTCGCCCCGATGGGCAGGCAGTCATCATTGAAGTCATAGCCGGGGTTGTGCAACACACAGCCGCCCTCACCCGGGCCGTTGCCGATCACCAGGTAACTGCCGGGGCATTGTTCGAGGATGAAGGCAAAGTCTTCACTGGCGGTAAAGGGCCGCAGGTCCTCGATCAAATGCTCCGCCCCCAGCCAGTCCTGCGCGACCTGACGGGCGAACGCGGTTTGCCCGGCATCGTTGATCAGCACCGGGTGACAGTGCTGATAGTCGATCTCCGCCCGTGCGCCAAAACTCGCGGCCTGGCCGTGCACCAGCTCGGTGATGCGCTGCTCCAGCAACTGCCGTACCTGGGGGGTCAGCGCGCGCACGCTCAGGCTCATTTCAGCAGATTCGGCGATCACATTCGACGCCGTGCCGGCATGGATCGAGCCCACCGAGACAATCGCCACGTCCTGCGGATTGACGTTGCGCGAGACAATGCTTTGCAAGGCCATCACGATTGATGCACAGACCAGCACCGGGTCCACCGCCTTGTGCGGTACCGCGCCATGACCGCCCACCCCGATCACCTTGATCGTCACCGTATCGGCCGAGGCCATGAACGCACCGCTGTAAAAACCCAGGTGCCCGGCAGGATGACCAGGCACGTTGTGCATGGCGAAGATCGCATCACAGGCAAAACGCTGGAGCAACCCGTCGTCGAGCATCGCCCGCGCCCCGCCCAGGCCTTCTTCGGCTGGCTGGAACACCAGGTGCACAGTGCCGCTGAAAGCGCGGGTTTGCGCCAGGTGCTTGGCCGCCGCAAGCAGCGTGGCGGTATGCCCGTCGTGGCCGCAGGCGTGCATCACGCCGTGGTTGCGACTGGCGTACGGCAACCCGGTGGTTTCCACAATGGGCAGCGCGTCCATGTCGGCACGCAGCCCGATGGCCCGACCCGGTCCCGTGCGCAGGGTACCGACCACGCCGGTCCTGCCGACGCCGGTGCTGACCTCATAGCCCCATTGGCGCAGGCACTGCGCAACCAGTGCGCTGGTGGTGAACTCCTCGAAGCCCAGCTCCGGGTGGGCGTGGATGCGCTGGCGCAGGGTGATCATTTCCTCCTGCAGTGCGGCGATTCCCGGCAGGACATGGCCCGTCAGCATGCTGCTACTCCTCAATGGCTAGGGTGGGTGGCTGGCATCGATCTTATGCAGCCTGGCGTAGGCTGGGGAGGCGCAGTTTGGTTATGATGACAACCCTTGGTTGTCACATCGGTGAGCGGATGAAACTGCATCAATTGCAAGCCCTGGTCAGCAGCGCCGAGACCGGCAGCATTCGCGCCGCCGCCCGTGCGCTGAACCTGTCCCAGGCAGCCGTGACCAAGGCCCTGCGCGAACTGGAAAGCGCGCAACAGTTACCGCTGTTCGTCAGGACGGCCAGCGGCCTGAACTTCACCGAATACGGCAAGGTGCTGGTGACCCACGCCCGGCTGGTACTCAAGCAACTGGAGCGTGCGCAAACCGAACTCGATGAGCTGCGCGGCCAGCACCGCGGACGACTGTGCGTCGGCGTCACGCCGTGGGTCGCCCTGACCTTCCTGCCGGAAGTGGTGCTGGCCTTTCGTGAGCGGATGCCGGACATCCAGCTGGAACTGTTCGAGAGCCTGATGGCGGTGGCGCAACCGCTGCTGCGCGATGGCAGCATGGACTTTGCCATCGGCCAGTTGCACCCGACCCAGGCAAGCCCCGAATTTGCCTGTCAGCCCCTGCTCGACTACCAGACCGCAGTGCTGGTCCGCCAAGGTCACCCGTGCCAGGACGCCCGTTCGATCCACGACCTGCTGGAGCAGAACTGGACCCTCAACTACGCCCCCGATGGCCATGATGCCCTGATGCACGAGCTGTTCTGGCGCCACCACGCGCAGGTTGCCGAACAACGCATCGTGCGGGCCCAGTCACTGGCGATCCTGCAGATGCTGGTGGAGCGCGCCGACATGTGCACCTGGGGCCCGGCGTTGCTGAGCAGCGCCCCGTCCTTCCTCGGCCGCCTGGTGGCGCTCGACCTCAAGGAGCCATTCGAGCCACGTCAACTGAGCATTGTCACCCGCCGCAATGGCTCGCTGAGCCAGGCTGCGCAGTGTTTTGCCGACTGCCTGCTGCAGGTGATCCGCCGTCACGCCCGCTCGGCGAAAAAACCCGACCGGGCACTGTTCGAGACCTTGCGCGTACTGGTGTGAGGCGCTGCTCAGCCGACCGAGAGCATCCACCTCGACACTTATTGCTCGGGCGCCACCACCCGAAAACGGATGCTGATTTCGTTAGAGACCACTCCGTAGTCCGCCCACTCGCCATCACCAATATTGAAGTCGCCACGCTTGAGAATGAAGGTGCCGTCAAAAACACCGATACCGCCATCCGGCTTCAGGGCGATCTGTGCGCCGACCTCACGGGTCAGGCCCTTGAGCGTCAGTTGGCCGTCAACCTGGTACAGGTTATCGCCCAGGGCGGTGACGCTTTGCGATTCGAACCGGGCCTGGGGATAGACCGCCGTGTCGAACCAACCGGGCTTTTGCAATTCGCTATTGGCGTCGGGGTTGCCGGCGTCAATGCTGGTCAGCTCGATGATGATCCCGGCATGCGCCGCCGAGGGGTTGGTCGAGTCGAAATCGATGGTCGCCTCGAACCGGCTGAAAGTGCCGTAGACCCGGGCGCCCATCTGGTTGTAGGTGAAGCTGACCTGGCTGGCGCTCGGGTTGACTTGCCGGTACTGCGCCGCACTCGACGAGCCGCACGCGAGCATGGCGAGCACCAGGGTGACGGTCGCTGTTCGATGGTTCATGACAGGCTCCAGCCGGCAGTCAGGGATCAGCTTTTTGGCGGAACGCCAGCATGCGGCGCAGCACGTCATCGCGGTCGATGAAGTGATGCTTGAGCGCCGCACCGGTATGCAGCAGGACCAGCGCCAGCAGGCCGTAATTCAGGCTTTGATGCAGCGTCAGCAAGCGCTCGCCCAGGGCTTCGTCCTTGGCCAGCAGGTCCGGCAGGGGCAAGATGCCGAACCAGGCAGTCTGGAAACCCTTGGCTGAACTCATCAGCCAGCCGCTCAAGGGGATGATCAGCATCAGCCCATACATCAGGCCGTGGGTCAGCCGCGAGACTCGACGCAACAACACCGGCACGCTGGCGGGTAGCGGTGGCGCAGCATGGCTCAGGCGCCAGCCGAGGCGGATCAGCACCAGCAGGAACAGGCTGACCCCGGCCCACTTGTGCCACGAATAAAGCTTGAGCTTGGTCGGCGACAGGGCCAGGTCCGGCATGTAGAGACCCAGGGCAAAGGTGCCGATCAGTCCCAGCGCTACCAACCAGTGCAGGTACACCGCCGTGCGGGTGTAGCTATCGTTCATGAGTGCTCCGTGCCGATCGCTACAGTGTTGATCCACCCTGGCACTTGTGCAAATGCGCGCATGACCCTTGGTCCTTTAGTGCTGGCATTCCTGGCGCTGGCGACCATAGTTAGACGTCCCGGGCTTGCTGGCCTGGGGGCTTATCAATGGCAATCAGAGGTCACGATGAACATCCTGATGGTACTGACTTCCCACGACCGGCTCGGCGACACCGGCGAGAAGACCGGGTTCTGGCTGGAAGAGTTCGCCGCACCCTACTACGTGTTCAAGGACGCCGGGGTCAACGTGACCCTGGCCTCGCCCAAGGGCGGGCAACCGCCGCTCGACCCGAAGAGCGACGCCCCCGACGCACAGACCGAGGCTACCCAGCGCTTTCGCGAGGACCCGGTGGCCTTCCAGGCGCTGGCCCATACCGAGCCGCTGGCCCAGATCAAGGCCAGCGACTTTGACGCGGTGTTCTACCCAGGCGGTCATGGTCCGCTGTGGGACCTGGCCGAAGACCGCGACTCCATCGCCCTGATCGAAGCGCTGTATGGCGCCGGCAAACCGGTGGCCGCGGTGTGCCATGCGCCAGGGGTGTTGCGCCACACCCAGGCCCAGGGGCAGCCGCTGGTCAAAGGCAAGTCGGTGACCGGCTTCACCAATTCCGAGGAAGCGGCCGTCGGCCTGACCGAGGTGGTGCCGTTCCTGGTGGAGGACATGCTCAAGGCCCACGGCGCGCACTACTCCAAGGGCGAGGACTGGCAGTCGTATGTGGTGGCCGACGGCAACCTGATCACCGGGCAGAACCCGGGGTCATCGGCAGCGACGGCCGAGGCGACCTTGCAACACCTGGGACTCTGAGCCCTGCCGCTGGCGGGATTTGTGGCCAATGCTGCAAGTCCCGGCGGCCCATTTATGTATAAAATGCCGCACCTTTGACTTGCCGGCCCCTGCTCGATGACCCCTGAAGCCCTCGCCACCCTGCACGACCATCTGTTGACGGCCCTGGCAGCCCCACCCGCAGAAACCCGCCGCCTGTTTCACGGACGCGGGCGTTGCTGGCCGGGCCTGGAGCAACTGACCGTGGACTGGCTACAGGGCATTGTGCTGGTCGCGCTGTTCAAGGAACCCGAACCGCAGCAGTTGCAGGCCTTGCAACAGATGCTGCGGCAGATCAGCCAGACGCCGCAGTGGCAGGCGAGCGCGGCCCACACGCTGCTGTTGCAACACCGCTATCTGCCACAAAGCACCACCGAGTGGCTGCTGGGGCCGGAAATCGACGAGTGGACGCTGACCGAAGGCGGCCTGCGCTATCGCATCGACCTGGGTAAAAAGCAGAACGCCGGCTTGTTCCTCGACATGCGCTACGGGCGCAACTGGGTCAAGGCCCAAGCCCAAGGCAAGCGGGTGTTGAACCTGTTCGCCTACACCTGCGGCTTCTCGGTGGCGGCCATCGAGGGCGGCGCCGAGCATGTGGTCAACCTCGACATGTCCCGTGCCGCCCTGAGTCGCGGGCGCGACAACCACCGCCTGAACGGCCACGACCTGAGCCAGGTGAGCTTCCTCGGCCACGACCTGTTCAAATCCTGGGGCAAGGTGATCAATAACGGACCTTACGACCTGGTGATCATCGATCCGCCGTCGTTCCAGAAAGGCAGCTTCCTACTGACCAAGGACTATCAACGGGTGTTGCGTCGCCTGCCGGAACTGCTCGCGCCGCAGGGCACGGTGCTGGCCTGTATGAACGACCCGGCCTTCGGCGCCGACTTCCTGATCGACGGCGTCACCCGCGAAGCCCCGAGCCTGCGTTTCGTCGAACGCCTGGACAACCCGCCGGAGTTTCCGGATATCGATGTGCAGAGCGGCTTGAAGGCGTTGGTCTTCACCCTGGCGGACTGAAAGGCGCAGCCCTGGGCTTACTCCAGCGCCGCCAACGGGCTCTCGTGGCTCATGGGCGGCACCATGCCCTGGCACGCCAGCAACCATTGCCTGAACGCCCCGGCCGGAAGCGGTACCGAGAAGAAGTAGCCCTGCCCGACCTCGTAGCCTTGCGCCTTGAGGATGTCGCGCTGGGCCGCGTGCTCGATGCCTTCGGCCACCACCAGCAAGGACAAGCCCCTGCCGATGCCAATCACCGATTCGCTGAGGGCGCGGCAGGAGGCATCGCACTCCAGGTCATCGACAAAACTCTTGTCCAGCTTCAGCTCACTGATCGGCAGGTGGCGCAAGTAACCCAGGCTGGAATAACCGGTGCCAAAGTCATCGATGGCCAGGCGCACCCCCAGGGCATGCAGCTCTTTCAAGGTTTGCTCGGTGCCGGGGCTGTTTGACAGCAACACCCCCTCCGTGACCTCCACGCACAAATCCGCCGCCTGCAATTCGTAGCGTTGCAACTGCTGGGTAATCTGCGCCGCCAGATTGAGATTGTGAAAGTTGATCGGCGACAGGTTGATCGACAGCGACGGCACCGTCAGGCCCTGCTCGCGCCACTGCGCCAGCTGACCGCAGGCGGTTTGCAGCACCCACTGGCTCAGCTCATTGATCAGCCCGCACTCCTCGGCCAGGGGGATGAAGCGCTCCGGCGAGATAATGCCCAGGGTTGGATGATCCCAACGCGCCAACGCCTCCACCCCCACCAAGGTCCCGCTGTGCAGATTGATCTGCGGTTGATACACCAGCTCCAGGCCCTCACCAGCAAGGGCCATGCGCAGCGCGGTCTCGAGAATCAGGCGACTCTGGGCGATCCGGTTCATCTCTTCGAGGAAAAAACTGAAGCTGCCGCGTTCGGCGCGCTTGGCCTGGTACATCGCAATGTCGGCGCACTGCAGCAAGCTTTCCATGTCCTGGCCGTCACCGGGAAACAGGCTGATGCCGATGCTGGCCGACAACACCACCGAGGTCCCGGCAATGGGCGCCGGAAAACTCAGTACGCGCTTGAGCCGTTCAAGAAACCGCGTGACCTGGGTCGCGTTGCGTCGCGGCAAAACCAGCACGAACTCATCCCCGGACAAGCGCCCGACGATGTCCGACTCACGCAGCACACTGCTCAGGCGCTGGGCCATGACTTGCAACAGTTCGTCGCCGGCCGCATGGCCAAGGGCATCATTGACCTGCTTGAAGCGATCCAGGTCGACAAACAGCACTGCCAGTTCGGCCTGCTCCCTGGCCACTTCGGCAATGGTTCGTTGCGCCTTGGCCAGCAGCAGGTTGCGGTTGGGCAAGCCGGTCAAGCCATCGTAATACGCCATCCGGCGAATGGCCTGGCGCGCTTCCTCACGCTCCAGCGCCAACATGCACAGGTGCGTACCGGCGGTCACCAGGTGCGCATGCAAGGTATCGGGCCCGCGGCACTCGCGAAAATACAGGGCGAAGGTGGCGGCCACGCGGCCGCAGCTGTTGCGCACCGGAATCGACCAGCACGCGCGCAACCCCGCCTTCTCGGCCAGCGCCTTGTAGTCCGCCCACAGCGGGTCGTGATTGATGTCGGTGACCAGCACCGGCTTGCCCCGGTAGGCCGCCGTGCCGCAGGAACCGGCAATCGGCCCGATCGACAGGCCTTCGATTGCCCGCGAGTACTCTACTGGCAAGCCGGGGCTGGCCAGCGGGTGCAGGATGCCGTTGGAGTCGACGCTGAGGATCGAGACGATGACTTCCGGGGCGATGCGTTCGATTTCCTGGCACATCAGGGCCAGTACGTTTTCCAGCGACTCTTCCTTGAGCAGCGCGCCGACCACCTTGTCCTGCAGCACCTCATGCAATTTGAAGCGGGTGATGTCGGTGAGCACGATCACCGTGTTGTCGACCTGCCCCCGGGCATCGAACACCGGGGCCGAGGACACATGCACCCACAGCCGTTGGCCGTTGCGCTTGCTGATCAAGGCGCTGACTTCATGGGGCGCGCCACCGAACATCCGCTCCAGTTCAGGTAGCACCGGCACATCGACCTCGGTGTCGAGCACAAAAAACATCAGCGGCGACAGCCCAAGAACTTCTTCGCGGCTGTAGCCGAGCAGTTGCACCAGGCCGTCATTGACGTAGAGCAGGCGCGCAGCGGCGTCGACAATGCAGGTGGCCGAGCGGGTGGCATTGACCGACAGCGACAGCAGGCGGTGTTCGATGTCCTGGAGGCGGGTCTGGGTGATGTCCTTGAGAAAGGCCGCATAGAGGGTGCGGCCCTGCAGGGTGATCCTGGAGACGGACAGCGCGCCCCAGCGTGCCTGCCCATCCTTGCCCAGGATACTCAAGTCGTGGCTGCAACCGGGATCATCGGCCGTGCGCAGGGTTTCGGGAAACAGGCTGTCGACGTGACTGCCCACTACGTCCTGTCGCAGACAACCCCAGAACCGTTCGGCAGCGGCATTAAAAAACATCACTCGGCTCTGGTCGTCGATGACCACTACCGCATCGCCCCATTGCTCCAGGGTCTGCACGAAGAAGTCTTGCGCATCAATGCGCCGGGCCCGCCTGACTCTCGTGTCCATTGCAGTCACTTGTCCACTGCCACCACCGCCCAGCATCCTGGCCGCGTGTGGGGCGCCATAAGAACCCTCGGAACCGGAAGGAACCCATCTTCGCAGAGACGCTACATATTCTTGATTGATAGTGAATGACGGCAGTTATTCACTTTAGTTCGCCAAGCACAGCGCGACGCTTGTCAGTTGAAATCACAGGATAGACGCGAAGTGACGAGCCCATGAAAAATACCTCGGTCGCGTCGCTCCAGCGGTCTGCCACAGGCGACTAATGGTACTTGAGTGCACCCTGCCACCTTCCTACGATGAAACTACGCCACTGCTTGTTTTCTGCGGCAGCGGCGTGAGTGGCGAGTGCTCTGAACCCCAATCAAGCTTGCCACTGGCTCTACGTACAACTTGAGCCTCGGGGCTCTACTTTCTCCCCATCAAAGAGCTTTGAGGCTCTTTTTTGAGCAAGCCAAACGGGGACCGGTGTAGGCGCTGGCTTGCTGGCACCTGCACAGGCGGTTTGCTAGCCAACGTCGTGACCCAACCGCCCCTGCACAAACACCCGCGCCTTGGCCGTCAGTTGATCCAGATGGCGGTCGCGCTGTTTTTCCGCGTCGAGCATCGCCCGCTTGCCATTCTTCTGCAGCAGGTAGGTGTGGATCTGCCGCACTTCGGTGGAGCGGTAGATAGGCGCGATATCCAGTACCGCAATCAGGCCGTCTGTCACGCGGTCGTGGGTGTTCATCAGCACCTGCGGTCCGCGCACGCCCAGGACCTGCAAGCCCATTGCCTCGAAGTACGGCACCTTGGCCACGGCACAGGTCAGTTCGGCATGCGGGTAGCGGCCGAGCATGTCCTGGACCATGGCGCGGGCGATGCCATGGCGACGATGGCTGGCGTGTACGGCCATATAGGCCACGCCGCAGGCATGCGGATCATCCTTGACCGGCAGGTACAGCAAAAAGCCGACGACCTTCGAGGGGTCCTCGGCGTCCAGCGCGACGATCAATTCGACGCTTAGGCCCTGGGTGCCATCGAGGGCCTGCAGGTAGAGGTGGACCTCGTAGCCCACTGCGTATTGATAGATCGCGAACAACGGGTTGCTCGGTGGCAAGGCGACGCTGCTGATGTCGGTCAGGTTGTCGACCACCAGTTGCAGGATCTGGTCGGTCACGTGCTCGGAGCACGGGGTATCGAAGTGGCTAAGGGTAAACATCAATCGGGGCTCCGAGGGGAAAGTCCTGGAAAAAGGCAGGCAATGATCAGGCCTGGGTTTTCAGCGCCGTCAGCCACTCGGGGTTTAGGCGGGTCTGTTCGGTCTCCAGCCCCAGCGCCTCCATGGCTGCTTTGTGCTGGTCCATTTCACGCACCAGTTGCGCATGGCTGCTGGAGTTGGCGTCCAGCTCGTGCATCTGCGCCAGCCCCAGGTGGTAAAAGCGCAGCAGCTTCATCGCGCTCGGGTTGCCGGCGGCGACCGCATCGGTGACCTGGTGCATGACGTTGGTGATGCGCATCAGGCTGCGCTTGAGCTGCCAGCCGTAGACGGCGGCGGCCATCCAGGGTTGCGACCAGAACTTGAGTTTCATCAGCGCCGCGCTGACCAGCACCGCCGCGATTACCCCGCCGAGGTTGTAGCGAAAGTTATCGCCACCCGGCTCGCCCAGCACCATCACCGCCAGCGTCGACAAAGCCATCGCCAGCACAATGAACAGCACGGCAATGATCAGGGTGCTGCGGCGCGTCTGCTGGCGAAAGGTTTCGGGGTTCCACGGCTTGATCTCAAACATCAGGGGGCAGCGCTCTTTGGCAAGGTGAACAGAGAATTGCCCGGCATTATCGCCCGTAGCGCCGGTAACAGACACGTTTAATCCACATCGCCATCTGGTCCTCGCTTGATCTGCGGAACTCCTGAGCCGCACCGCGCATCATATGGGTATGTGACACACCCTTTGGCTTCACGCTTTTGGAGGACTCACCATGCGCCGTCTACTGCTCGTGCCAACGCTTGCGCTCTGCCTGCCCTTCGGATCGGCCATGGCCGATGTCGATGCCAAGGATGTCGCCACTTCAGCGGGGGTCTCTGCGTCGCTGTACTCGACCTTCAAGGACGACAAGATCGTCGTCCCCGCCCGCGATGACCTCTCCAGTTTCGTCGCCAGCGGCGGCACCATCCGCGGCGCCTACCTGGAATCCGTGCTCAAGCAGATGCGCCAGGACCACCCTGGCCTCAATGCCACGGACGAAGAACTGGCCCAGGCGCTGCTGACGCAGACACCGCCTTCGCCCGGTCAGTAAGCTCGCCCTCTCGCTATTACCCACTTAACTTAAGTGGGAGCGAGCCTGCTCGCGATGGCGGTGTGTCAGGCACCATCGATGTTGGTTGTACTGGCCCCATCGCGAGCAGGCCGCAAGCGGGCGCTCGCTCCCACAGCGGTTTTGCCGGCTTGCAGATTTTGCGTACACCCACCAAACCCGTAGCAGCTGTCGAGCGTTCAGGCCAGCAGTTGGTTGATCCAACGCACCTGGCGGGTGATGTCCTGTACTTTTTCCGCGGGTACCGACGAGCCGGCCTGGGTGAAGTGGGCCAGGGTCTGCTGCTTGTGGCGCAGCAGGCGCTGCCACTTGAACAGGAATGCCGGGGTGCGTGCCTGCATCTGCAGGGGGCCGAAGTACAGTTGCTCGGGGCTGTAGCTCACCGGGCCGGTGCGCTCGGCAACGATGATTTCGTAGTCGAAGCGGTTTTCCCGCAGCACTTCCTCGCAGAGGATGGAATAACCATTGTCCATCAGCCATTGCCGCAGTGGCTGCTCGCCGCCGTTGGGTTGCAGGATCAGTCGCTCCTGGCCACTGAGGCGAGTCTTGCCACGCTCGAGAATGTCGCGGATGGTCTCACCGCCCATGCCGCAGATCGTCAGCGCGCTAATCTCGTCAGCTGCCTCGAGCGCCGCCAGGCCATTGGCCAAGCGCACGCTGATGCATGCCTGCAGGCCGTTGTCGCGCACCGTACGCTGGGCCGAGTGGAACGGTGTCGCGGCCAGTTCACCGGCCACCGCCGCCGTGATGGCGCCACGGCGCATCAATGCCACCGGCAAGTAGCCGTGGTCGGAGCCGATATCGGCCAGGCGCGCACCGGCTGGCACATGGGCCGCCACGCGCTCCAGGCGCATGGACAAGGTGTGTTGGTTCAATGTTCAGCGCCTTGCGATCAAAAGTTGGCGGGCGTGTTCGCACTGATGATTTCCGCCTCGTCCGCGCCGATGTTGCGAAACCGGTGCGGCAGCGTGGTCGGAAAGTAATAACCATCCCCGGCGTTCAACACGCTGACCTGGCCATCCACGGTGAGTTCCACGGTACCCCGCGTCACCAACCCGCACTCCTCGCCTTCGGCATGCACGATCGGTTCTTCGCCCGAGCTGGCGCCCGGTGCGTATTGCTCGCGCAGCAGGCGCATCTGGCGGCTGGGCACCGAGGCGCCGATCAGCAGCAGGCGCAGGCCGTGGCGACCGAGGTCGGGCTGTTCGTTGGCGCGGAAGATGTATTGGTGTTCGCGCGGTGGCTGGTCGAAGGTGAAGAAGTCCGCCAGGGACATGGGGATGCCCTCCAGCAGTTTTTTCAGTGAGCTGACGGAAGGACTGACCCGATTCTGTTCGATCAGGGAGATGGTGGCATTGGTGACGCCGCTACGCCGGGCCAGCTCGCGCTGGGACAGCTTGTAGCTTTCGCGTACTAATTTGAGTCGAGAGCCCGTGTCCATGACAGCCTTATGTGAGAAAAACTTAAGGGTAGTGTGGGGGGATGGCGGGCGACTTGTGTCGCGAAAATCGCCGTTCCTCTGTCCCGAAGACGTGAAAGGCGGCTATTAAATCACGTTTTCCGCCCACGGCTCAGCAGCTTGGAGAAAGGCCGGATAAAAAACCGACGACCTTCCTCAAGACGGCCGTCGGCGAGCGTCAGACTAGATACCGAAACGGTCACGCATCGCGTAGTACACCGCGCCCATGGCGGTCAGTGGGGCCTGGAAGGTGCGGCCACCGAACATCGGCATGTGTGGCAGGGAGGCGAAGGCGTCGAAACGCTCGGCGTCGCCACGGATCATTTCCGCGATCAGCTTGCCGGCCAGGTGCGAACAGGTCACCCCGTGGCCGCTGTAGCCCTGCATGTAATAGGCGTTTTTCTCGATGCGACCAAATTGTGGCATGCGTGACATGGTCAGCAGGAAGTTGCCGGTCCAGCGGTAGTCGATCTTCACGTCCTTGAGCTGGGGGAAGGTCTTGAGGATTTTCGGCCGGATCAGTTGCTCGATGTCGTCCGGTTCGCGCGCGCCGTAGACCACACCGCCACCATAGAGCAGGCGGTTGTCGGCAGTCAGGCGGTAGTAGTCGAGCAGGTAGTTACAGTCTTCGACGCAGTAGTTGTTGCTGATCAGGCTCCTGGCGACTTTTTCCGACAGGGGCTCGGTGACCACGATCTGCGAACCGCAGGGCATGCTCTTGCGGGTGACGCGGTTGTCGAGGTCTTGCGGCAGGTAGGCGTTGCCGGCGATCAACAGGTACTTGGCGCGCACCACGCCCTTGGCCGTGCGCACGACTATGGGTTCGCCGTAGGTGATTTCCACCGCTGCCGACTGCTCGAAGATTTTTCCGCCAAGACTGAGGATGGCAGCCGCTTCGCCCAGGGCCAGGTTCAGCGGATGGACGTGGCCACCCTGCATGTCCAGCAGGCCACCGACATAGTTGCGGGTCCCGACTTCCTTGGCGATCTCTTGCGCGTCGAGCATCCGCAGGTGGTGGTTGCCGTAGCGCTCCCAACCGTTCTTCTGTTCGGCCAGGCCCTTGAGTTGTTTCTTGTTCAGCGCGGCGAAAATGCCACCGGGCTTGTAGTCGCACTGGATGTCGTATTGCTTGATCCGCGAGCGGATGATGTCCGCGCCTTCGAAAATCATGCTGCCCAGCACTTCGGCGGTCTTTTCGCCGTAGCGCTGCTCGATCACATCGACGTCGCGGCTGTAGGAATTGACCAGTTGCCCGCCGTTGCGCCCGCTGGCGCCGTAGCCGACCTTGGCGGCTTCGAGCACCGTGACGCTGTAGCCCGCTTCGCTGAGGAACAACGCCGAGGACAGGCCGGTGTAGCCGGCGCCGATCACACAGACGTCGCATTCCACCAACTCTTCGAGCACCGGGAAGTCGATGATCTCGTTGCGGGTGGCGGCGTAGTAGCTGTTTACATGTTTTTGCATGATTGAGTTCCCGCGCGGTGACACGCCAAAGGCCTGTCACCGCGACTGTCTAATAGGTCAGAGCTTGATCCAGGTGGCTTTGAGCTCGGTGTACTTGTCGAAGGCGTGCAGGGACTTGTCGCGACCGTTGCCCGACTGCTTGAACCCACCGAAGGGCGCGGTCATGTCACCGCCGTCGTACTGGTTGACCCACACGCTGCCGGCGCGCAGGCCCCGGGCGAAGGTGTGGGCCTTGCTCAGGTCGCGGGTCCAGACCCCGGCGGCCAAACCGAAGATGCTGTCGTTGGCGATCTGCAACGCTTCTTCTGCGGTGTCGAAGGTGATCAGCGACAACACTGGGCCGAAGATTTCTTCGCGGGCGATGGTCATGGCGTTGCTCACACCGTCGAAAATCGTCGGCTCCACGTACTGGCCACCGCTGTCCTCGAGGGTGCGGTTGCCGCCGGCGATCAGCTCGGCACCTTGCTCGCGGCCGATGGCGATGTAGCGCAGGATGTTGTCCAACTGACGTTGATCGACCACCGCGCCGACCCGGCTTGTCGGGTCCAGCGCGTGCCCGGGTTGCCAGGCTTGCAGGGCCTCTACCAGCAGCGGGATGAACTGCTGGCGAATCGAGCGCTCCACCAGCAGGCGTGAGCCGGCGGTGCAGACTTCGCCCTGGTTGAAGGCGATGGCACTGGCCGCCGCCTGCGCCGCCGCGCGCAGATCCGGCGCATCGGCAAACACCACGTTCGGACTCTTGCCGCCAGCTTCTAGCCAGACGCGCTTGAGGTTGCTTTGCCCGGCGTAGATCAGCAACTGCTTGGCAACCGCGGTCGAGCCGGTGAAGGCCAGGACGTCGACGTCCATGTGCAGCGCCAGTGCCTTGCCGACGGTGTGGCCGTAACCCGGCAGGACGTTGAACACGCCCTTGGGGATGCCAGCCTCTAGCGCTAGTTGGGCGATGCGGATGGCCGTCAGCGGGGACTTTTCCGACGGCTTGAGGATGAACGAGTTGCCTGCCGCCAGGGCCGGGGCGAACTTCCAGCTGGCCATGATCAACGGGAAGTTCCACGGCACGATGGCCGCCACCACGCCGGACGCTTCGCGGGTCACCAGGCCCAGTTGATCGTGGGGCGTGGCGGCGACTTCGTCGTAGAGTTTGTCGATGGCTTCGGCACTCCAGCGGATCGCGTTGGCGGTCGCTGGAATGTCGATGGCCATGGAGTCGCTGATGGGCTTGCCCATGTCCAGGGTTTCCAGCAGCGCCAATTCTTCCTGGTGCGCCAGGATCAGGTCGGCGAAGCGGATCAGGACGCGCTTGCGCTCAGCGGGGGCCAGCTTGCGCCATATACCGGATTCGAACGCCTGGCGGGCGACGAGCACGGCGGCATTGGCATCGGCTTCATCGGTGCTGGCGACGTTGGCCAGGAAGCGCCCGTCAACCGGGCTGATGCATTCGAAGGTGGCGCCGCTGAGTGCCGGAAGGTATTGACCATCGATGAAGGCGCGGCCTTCGATGCTTAAGGACTGGAAGCGTTGCTCCCAGTCGCTGCGAGTGTTTGTCATGGTTGTGACTCGACGCAGGGGAATAGGCTGTGGTCGGACTGAATGCCAGTCCCTTGAGGATTTGCAATGCAATCGCTGTGGGAGCGGGCTTGCCCGCGATTGCGATATCGCGGGCGAGCCCGTTCCCACAGGCACACCAACCATCAGACCGTATGCAGGTACCAGTTGTACTCAAGGTCGGAGATGGAGTTCTCGAACTCGGCCAGCTCGCTTTCCTTGCACGCCACGAACACGTCGATGTACAGCGGGTCGATGTACTTGGCCATGACTTCGCTGTCGTCCAGCTCACGCAGGGCATCGCGCAGGTTGTTCGGCAGGCTCTGCTCGTTCTGCTCGTAGCTGTTGCCTTCGACCGGCGCACCCGGCTCGATCTGGTTGGTCAAGCCGTGGTGAATACCGGCCAGCACCGAAGCCATCAGCAGGTACGGGTTGGCGTCGGCACCGGCCACGCGGTGTTCGATGCGCACGGCGTCCGGCGAACCGGTCGGCACGCGCACGGCCACGGTGCGGTTGTCGATACCCCAGCTCGGCGAGTTCGGCACGTAGAACTGTGCGCCGAACCGGCGGTAGGAGTTGACGTTCGGGCAGAGGAAGGCCATCTGCGCGGGCAGGGTCTCCAGCACACCGCCGATGGCGTGACGCAATGCGGCGTTCTGCTCGGGATCCTCGCTGGCGAAGATGTTGTTGCCGGCCTTGTCGAGGATCGAGATGTGCACGTGCAGACCGTTGCCCGCCTGGCCCGGATACGGCTTGGCCATGAAGGTGGTGTCCATCTCATGGTCGTAGGCGATGTTCTTCACCAGGCGCTTGAGCAGGACCGCATAGTCGCAGGCCTTGATCGGGTCGCTGACGTGATGCAGGTTGACTTCGAATTGCGCCGGGGCACTTTCCTTGACGATGGCATCGGCCGGGATGCCCTGCTCTTTCGCGCCTTCGAGGATGTCCTGCAGGCAGTCAACGTATTCGTCGAGGTCGTCGATCAGGTAAACCTGGGTCGATACCGGGCGCTTGCCGGAAACCGGTGAGCGTGGCGACTGCGGACGGCCGTTCACGTTGTCCTGGTCGATCAGGTAGAACTCCAGTTCAAACGCCGCGCAAATGGTCAGGCCGAGGTCGTCGAACTTGCGCACCACGTTGGCCAGCACTTCACGCGGGTCAGCGAAGAACGGCTGGCCTTCGATCTCGTGCATGGTCATCAGCAGTTGCGCGGTTGGGCGCTTCTGCCACGGCTCGATGCTCAAGGTGCCGGGAATCGGGTAGCAGATGCGGTCGGCGTCGCCGATGTCCAGGCCCAGGCCGGTGCTTTCCACCGTGGAACCATTGATGTCGAGGGCGAACAGCGAGGCCGGCAGGTTGATGCCTTTCTCATAGACCTTATGAAGACTGGTGCGCTCGATGCGCTTGCCGCGCACCACACCGTTCATATCCGCAATCAGAAGGTCGACGTACAAAACCTCAGGATATTTCTTAAGGAATGCGTTTGCTTCGTTGAGTTGAACGGTACGCAGGGGGACCGACATGATGCACCTATTAGCTGTTAATTATTATGTTCACTGCACTTTCGGACCTCAGTCAATCCGAAAGGCAAAGTGAAGTCAATAGCGGAAAAATAGGCATTTTTGTTGATTTTATTGGTCACCGCAGCCAGCCATCGCTCAACAATCACCCGCAAACCCACAGCCAACCTGAGTTCCAGCGATCCAGCCGTTTAGAATTATTTACATGAGAGTTGTTAAAAAAAATCAACGAGGCTAAGCTCTGGAAAAGCTCGTTCAAGTGTGAAACTTCGAGGTGATAAAAATGGCATTCAAGCCATTGATCGGCGTTACTGCGTGCGTCAAACAGATTGGCCTGCACCCCTACCACGTCAGCGGTGACAAGTACTTGCGTGCTGTCAGCGTCGCGGCGCTGGGGCTGCCTGTGGTCATTCCTTCCCTGGGCAACCTGACTGAAATCGACGACCTGCTCGGTCAACTCGACGGCCTGTTGCTGACCGGCTCGCCATCGAACGTGGAGCCTTTGCACTATCAAGGCCCGGCCAGCGCTCCCGGCACGGATCACGATCCGGCACGGGACGCCACCACCCTTCCTCTATTACGTGCTGCCATCGCGGCGGGCGTTCCGGTGCTCGGGATCTGCCGGGGCTTCCAGGAAATGAACGTCGCGTTCGGCGGCAGCCTGCACCAGAAGGTGCATGAGTTGCCGGGCATGCTCGATCACCGCGAAGCAAATCACCCGGACCTGGCGGTGCAATACGCACCGGCCCACGCGGTCAGCGTGCAGCCGGGCGGTGTATTCGAGGCGCTGGAGCTGCCCGCGACATTCCAGGTCAACTCGATTCACAGCCAGGGTATCGACCGGTTGGCGCCAGGCCTGCGTGCCGAGGCCATCGCGCCGGACGGCTTGATCGAGGCGATCTCGGTGACGCACAGCAAGGCCTTCGCCCTCGGCGTGCAATGGCACCCGGAATGGCAAGTGCTGGACAATCCTGCGTACCTGACGATTTTCCAGGCGTTCGGCGCAGCTTGCCGGCAACGGGCGACGCTGCGACACGCACGCTGAGCTAAACCACAACCCGGTATTTCTACCCCCGCGAGTCTGGCGGGCGTGCCTTCGCGCGCCCGTTTCTCGCAATAGCCACACACCGCAATAACAACAAGCACGACCAGGCAGCCAGGACGGCGGTGCCGAACCAGTCGAATCGCCATGCGCACCTCCAGGTGGCACCTGGCGATTGGCAATCAACTATTAAGTCAGGCCGCGTTGGCCCGGCGACTGAAACCTGTTGGGAGTTTCACATGGCAAACGCCTCCAGCATTTACAGGAAGGCTCTTGAGGGTCATCAGCAACCGAAAAAGGTGCTGGTACGAGTCGATCGTGTCACCAAGAAGTTCGACGAAACCACGGCGGTGGACGATGTGTCCCTGGACATCCATCAAGGCGAAATCTTTGCCCTGCTCGGCGGCTCCGGTTCGGGCAAATCGACCCTGCTGCGCATGCTCGCTGGATTCGAGCGCCCCACCGAAGGACGGATCCTGCTCGACGGCGTCGACATCACCGACATGCCGCCCTACGAGCGGCCGATCAACATGATGTTCCAGTCCTACGCCCTGTTCCCGCACATGACGGTGGCGCAGAACATCGCCTTTGGCCTCAAGCAGGACCGTTTGCCCGCCAGCGAAATCGACGCCCGTGTCGAGGAGATGCTGCGCCTGGTGCACATGACCCAGTACGCCAAGCGCAAGCCACACCAACTGTCCGGTGGCCAGCGCCAGCGTGTCGCCCTCGCCCGCTCCCTGGCCAAGCGGCCCAAGCTGCTGCTGCTCGACGAGCCGATGGGGGCGCTGGATAAAAAACTGCGCTCGCAGATGCAGCTGGAACTGGTGGAAATCATCGAGCGGGTCGGCGTGACCTGCGTGATGGTGACCCACGATCAGGAAGAGGCCATGACCATGGCCGAACGTATCGCCATCATGCACCTGGGCTGGATCGCGCAAATCGGCAGCCCGGTGGACATCTATGAGGCCCCGGTGAGCCGCATGGTCTGCGAGTTCATCGGCAACGTGAACGCCTTCGACGGGACGGTGGTGGAAGACCTGGAAGGCCACGCGATCATTCACTGCCCGGACCTGGAGCAGCAGATCTACGTCGGCCATGGCGTCAGCACCTCGGTGCAGGACAAGTCGATCACCTACGCCATCCGCCCGGAAAAAATGCTGGTCAGCAGCACAAAACCCGAGAGTCGCTACAACTGGTCCCGGGGTAAGGTGCAGGACATTGCCTACCTCGGCGGGCACTCGGTGTTCTATGTCGAGCTGCCTGGCGGCAAGGTCGTCCAGTCGTTCATGGCCAACGCCGAGCGCCGCGGCGCCCGACCGACCTGGGACGATCAGGTCTACGTCTGGTGGGAAGACGACAGCGGCGTGGTACTGCGCGCATGAACACTCTCACTCAGCAGTTCCAGCGGTTTCTGCCCAGTGGGCGCAAAGTCGTGATCGGCCTGCCGTTCCTGTGGCTGTTCCTGTTCTTCATGCTGCCGTTCTTCCTGGTGATGAAGATCAGTTTTTCCGAAGCTGCACTGGCTATTCCGCCCTACTCCGAGATCTACAGCTTCGCCGAGCAGAAGTTCGAACTGATGCTCAACCTGGGCAACTACACGATGCTCGCCGCCGATGAGTTGTATATCTCGGCGTACCTGGGCTCGTTGAAAGTCGCCTTGCTCAGCACCGTGATGTGCCTGGTGCTTGGCTTCCCGATGGCCTACGCGATTTCCAAGGCCAGCAAGGAAGCGCAGAACGTGCTGTTGCTGCTGATCATGATGCCGACCTGGACGGCGATCCTGATTCGCGTCTATGCGTGGATGGGCATCTTGAGCAACAACGGCCTGCTCAATGGCTTCCTGATGTGGACCGGCTTGACCTCGCACCCGATCGAAATCCTCAACACCAACACTGCGGTGTACATCGGCGTGGTCTACGCCTACTTGCCGTTCATGGTGCTGCCGCTGTACGCCAACCTGGTCAAGCATGACCAGAGCCTGCTGGAAGCCGCGTCCGACCTGGGTTCGAGCACCTTCAACAGCTTCTGGAAGATCACCGTGCCGCTGGCCAGGAACGGCATCATCGCAGGCTGCATGCTGGTGTTCATCCCGGTGGTGGGCGAGTTTGTGATTCCGGAACTGCTGGGCGGCCCGGAAACCCTGATGATCGGTCGCGTGCTGTGGCAAGAGTTCTTCAACAACCGTGACTGGCCGGTGGCATCCGCCCTGGCGGTGGTGATGCTGGCGATCCTGATCGTGCCGATCATTCTGTTCAACCGCAGCCAGGCCAAAGAGATGGAGGGACGGGCATGAAGCGTTTCGGATTTTCCCGATTGATGCTGGTATTGGGCCTGGCGTTCATCTACCTGCCCATGCTGATTCTGGTGATTTACTCGTTCAACGCCTCGAAACTGGTAACGGTCTGGGGCGGCTGGTCGGTGAAGTGGTACGTCGGCCTGCTGGACAACAGCCAACTGATGGGCTCGGTACTGCGCTCGCTGGAAATCGCCTGCTACACCGCGATTGCCGCGGTGGCGCTGGGGACGTTGGCCGCGTTCGTGCTGACCCGGGTCACCCGCTTCAAGGGTCGCACCCTGTTTGGCGGCCTGGTCACCGCGCCGTTGGTGATGCCAGAAGTGATCACCGGCCTGTCGTTGTTGCTGCTGTTCGTGGCCATGGCACAGATGATCGGCTGGCCGATGGAACGTGGCATCGTCACCATCTGGATCGCCCACACCACATTTTGTGCCGCCTATGTGGCAGTGGTAGTCTCCGCGCGTTTGCGCGAACTGGACCTGTCGATCGAAGAAGCGGCGATGGACCTGGGGGCACGGCCGTTGAAGGTGTTCTTCCTGATCACCATCCCGATGATCGCGCCCTCGCTGGCAGCGGGCGGCATGATGTCGTTCGCCTTGTCGCTGGATGACCTGGTGCTGGCCAGCTTCGTCTCGGGTCCGGGGTCCACGACCTTGCCGATGGAAGTGTTCTCGGCGGTGCGTCTTGGGGTCAAACCCGAGATCAACGCGGTGGCCAGCCTGATTTTGCTGGCAGTATCGCTGGTGACCTTCCTGGTCTGGTACTTCAGCCGCAAGGCCGAAGCCAATCGCAAACGGGCGATCCAGGACGCCATGGACCAGACCGCCAGTGAATCCTGGCAGCCCGCCGCCAAGCCCATGACTGGCGCAACGGCCTGATGCCCGCTGGCGAGAGAGCACGCTTGCTCGCCAGCGGTTTTACCCACGCTTTACGTTATTCGTATAAGAAGAAAATGGAGCTGTACCGATGAAAATGCTTGGCAGGACTCTGCTGACACTGTCCTTATTGGGCGCGATTGCCACGGGCGCCCAGGCCAATGACAAGGTTCTGCGCGTCTACAACTGGTCCGACTATATCGCCCCGGACACCGTCAAGAAGTTCGAAGACGAGACGGGCATCAGCGTGACCTACGATGTCTTCGACAGCAACGAAACCCTTGAGGCACGCCTGCTCGCCGGTAAATCCGGGTACGACATCGTGGTGCCGTCCAACAGCTTCCTGGCCAAGCAGATCAAGGCCGGGGTCTACCAGACGCTGGACAAGTCAAAACTGTCGAACTGGAAGAACCTCAACCCGGTGCTGCTGAAAAACGCAGCGGCCAGCGACCCGGACAACGGCCACGCTTTCCCCTACATGTGGGGCTCGATCGGCATCGGCTTCAACCCGGACAAGGTTCGCGAAGTATTGGGCGCCGACGCCCCGGTGAATTCCTGGGACCTGCTGTTCAAGCCCGAGAACGCAGCCAAGCTCAAGGCCTGCGGCATCAGCTTCCTCGATTCGCCCACCGAAATGCTCCCGGCCGCCCTGCACTACCTGGGCTACCCGGTGAACACCCAGGACAAGCAGCAGATCAGCGAAGCCGAAGCGCTGTTCATGAAGATTCGCCCGTCGGTGGCGTACTTCCATTCGTCCAAGTACATCTCCGACCTGGCCAACGGCAATATCTGCGTGGCGGTCGGTTATTCCGGCGACGTGCTGCAAGCCAAGGCCCGCGCCGAGGAAGCCGGGGGCAAGGTCAAGGTCGACTACAGCATTCCCAAGGAAGGCGCCGGCAGCTTCTATGACATGGTCGCCATCCCGCGGGATGCGGCCAACGTCGACAATGCCTACCAGTTCATGAACTTCCTGATGCGCCCGGACATCATGGCCGAGATCACCAACAGCGTCGGCTACAGTAACGCCAACGCGGCCGCGACCCCGCTGGTGGACGAAGCGATTCGCAACGACCCGGGTTCGTATCCGTCGCAAGCGGTAATGGCGACCCTGTATGCCGTGCCGGACATGCCCATCGCCACGCAACGGATCATGACCCGCGGCTGGACCCGGGTAAAACTCGGCAAGTAAACCTGCCGCGCCCGTCGGGGGCGCGGCGTGCAACACCGTTCATGCAGCAGCGCTGTTGCCACACGAACGGACTCACCGGGCTCCCTCGGTCACGGTGATTCAGGCGCCCTTCGGGTAATGCCGATCAGTTAAGGAAAAACGACCACCTATGTGGGAGCGAGCTTGCTCGCGATGGACGTGAACGATAACGCGTAAATGGATAAACACGCGGCGCTTTCAAGTTCATCGCGAGCAAGCTCGCTCCCACAATGGTCGGCGTCGCTTAACTGATCGGCATTACGCCCTTCGGGGCGCTTTTTTACGTCTGCAGCCTTGCCTAGAACAAGCCCATCTGCCCGCCAACCAGGGTGCTGAAGTCGTCGTCGACAAACGGCAGGATCGCATCCGCCACCGGCTGCAGTTGGCGGCTGACGTAATGCTCATAGTCGATCGGCGCGCTGCGGGTTTCCAGGGGTTCGGGACCGGCGACAGTGATCAGGTAGCTGATCCAGCCACCCCGCTGGTACTGGCGCGGTCGCCCCTGCTGGGCGTTGTACTCGTCGGCGATGCGTGCCGCCCGCACATGGGGCGGTACGTTGCGTTCATAGTCGTCCAGGGGCCGACGCAGACGCTTGCGGTAGATCAGCAATGGGTCCTGCTTGCCGGCTACGGTGGCGCGGACGAACTCACGCACATAGTCCTGATAGGGCTGGCGGTGGAAGATGCGCGAGTAGAGTTCCTGCTGGAACTGCCGGGCCAACGGCGACCAGTCGGTGCGCACCGTCTCCAGGCCTTTGTAGACCATTTGCTCGCTGCCGTCGGCATGCATCACCAAGCCGGCGTAGCGCTTCTTGCTGCCCTCCTCTGCCCCCCGGATGGTCGGCATCAGGAAGCGCCGGAAATGGGTTTCGTATTGCAGCTCCAGCACACTGTGCAAGCCGAACTCGGCCAGCAGGTGTTCGCGCCACCACTGGTTGACGTGGGCCACCAGGGCTTGACCGATCTGCGCCGCTTCTTCCTGGCCGTGGGCCCGGCGCAACCAGACGAACGTGGAGTCGGTGTCGCCGTAGATCACCGCATGCCCCTGGGCCTCGATCAGTTGCCGGGTGCGCTGCATGATCTCGTGCCCACGCAAGGTGATCGAGGATGCCAGGCGGGTGTCGAAGAAACGGCAGCCGCTGGAGCCCAGCACGCCGTAGAAGGCGTTCATGATGATCTTCAGCGCCTGGGACAGCGGCGCGTTCTGTTCACGCTTGGCCACTTCCCGGCCTTCGGAAACGCGCGCGACGATGGCCGGCAGGCAATGCCGGGTCCGCGAGAAACGCGCCCCGCGAAAACCTGGCACCGACTCACTGTCGTCCGGGTGACGCAGGCCTTCGATCAGGCCTACGGGATCAATCAGGAAGGTGCGGATGATCGAGGGGTACAGGCTCTTGTAGTCGAGTACCAGCACCGACTCGTACAGGCCCGGCTGCGAATCCATGACAAACCCGCCGGGGCTGGCCTGGGGTGGGCGCTCGCCCTGGTTCGGCGCAACAAACCCCTGGCGATGCATCAGCGGCATGTACAGGTGGGTGAAGGCCGCCACCGAGCCGCCACTGCGGTCGGCGGGCAGTCCGGTGACACTGGCCCGCTCCAGCAGGAAGGTCAGCAGTTCGGTCTTGGCGAAGATCCGCGTTACCAGCTCACAGTCCTTGAGGTTGTAGCGCGCCAGGGCCGGCTTGTCCTCGGCGAACATGCGGTTGATTTCGTCCATGCGCTGGTAGGGGTTGTCGATGGACTTGCCTTCACCGAGCAGGGTCTGTGCGACGTTCTCCAGGCTGAACGAGGGGAAACTCCAGGTCGCCGAACGCAGGGACTCGATGCCGTCAATGATCAGCCGGCCCGCCGCCGCGGCAAAATAGTGATTGTTGCCCGAACCGTGTTCACGCCACTGCATCTCCTCGCCACCACGTCCCAGGCGCAACGGCACCGCCAGGCGCCGGGCATGCTCGTGCAGCACCCGCAGGTCAAACTGCACCAGGTTCCAGCCGATGATCGCGTCAGGGTCGTGTTGGGCGAACCATTGGTTGAGTTTCTTCAACAGCGTGGCCCGCGAGTCGCAGTACTCCAGGTCGAAGTCGACGGCGCCGGCCTCGCCGTTGGGTGCGCCGAGCATGTAGACCTGGCGCTGCCCGCAACCTTCAAGGGCAATCGAGTACAACTCGGCTTGCTCGGTGGTCTCGATGTCCAACGACACCAGCTTCAGGCGTGGACGGTAATCCGGCGCTGGCTTGAGATGGGTTTCGAGCAACAGGTCACCGTCGCCGGCCGTACCGCTGAACGACACGGGGGCGGTGATGAAGCGCTCCATCAGGTAGCGCTCCGGCGGGCGGATGTCAGCCTCGAAAACTTCGACGCCCGCCCGACGCAGCACCGACTCCAGGTGCATCAACTGGCGGTGTTGCGGGCAGTACAGACCGAACACCGGGCGGTGCTGGAAGTCCTGCAACCCCAGAGGCCGCAGTTCCACACCCGGCTCGCCGCGCACCAGTTCCTGGGTGCGTTCACGGTACAGTTCCGGGATAAACGCCACCGAGGTCTGCACGGGCAGGCGCACCTGGCGCGGCCCGGCATCGGTCGCCAGCCAGAACTCCACGTAGGTGCCGGTCGGGGTGTCGCGCCAATGCCGGGTCAGGACGAAGCCCTGCTGTAAATCCACCGCAACAACCTCGAAGATGATTGGCCTTCGATTCTACGCGTCATTGCTGCTTCACGTGACCTTTGCATGAGTGACGCAAGGGATTGTAGGACAAGGTTAAATCCCTCCTCGCAGGCCTCGATATTATTTTTGTAGTGAATGAAATATTTCACTACAAAACCGTTGACGAGGAGTTTTTCCCCTTGCATGATGCAGACACCTCCCCGATCGGGAGCACAGGCAAAAGTGTTGTGAAAAGGCTCGACTGACCGCCGAGCTGTTCCCGGATGTGTACTGCCCACAAGGCAGATTGATGAAGCTGACCTGGCATGTGCGTCCACTACACGGACGAGAAACGCCGGCGATCAATCCTCAAGATGCTTGTGGCCGAGTAAGTGGTATCGGTAGCAACTTCCAGGCAATCGTCGTTTCTCCCCCGCTGTGCCGCAAGTGCGTAGCAGTTTCTCGGCAAGACTACATGCATCCTGCTCAAGGCCCTGCCGATATTCGGCAGACAACCACTGTCGCCCTGGTTTCGGTACCAGATATCAACTTACCGAAGTAGAGAAGTGAATTAGCGAATCAACTAGACAGATCAAACATTGGTCAAGGGGCTTTAACATGAATCTGAACAATCAACCGACTATTGATGAACTGGCTCGTATGTTCGCAGCGCATAAAGACAGCCACGACAGCCATATCCTGTGGATTGCCAAATCTGGCCAGGTGCATATCGACTGCCTGTCGCCCCACGCCCATGAAGACGAGTTCGCCAAGAACAACCATGACTTGCGTGCCCGACTGAAGATGTACCGTCGCGGCCAGGGTTATGTCGGCAAAAAAGCCGCCGCCGACAAAGACTATGTCGGTCGCGTTCTGGCCACTCTGACCCAGGAGTGGCAGCACCTGCAGGCCAAACCTGAAGTGTGTGTCATCGACCGCTACTGCTGAGTTGTTCTGCACAGCCGCTGATGACCTTAACAAGTTGTCAGCGGCTTTTTTGTCGCTGTTTTCCGCCAGCCAGCGCTGATACCGCACCTCGATGACGCAGACAGAGCAGGTAAATGCCGCTTTGCCTACTTGTCCCGCAGGCTGGCGTCTATGATTCTGTATGGGTGTCCGGGCGTAAGGCGCCTGCCAACCATTACCACCTCGCAGAGGCTCCTCCATGAAGACAGTCGCGCAACTGCTCAAGCTCAAGGCCCAGCAGAACCAGCAGGTCCACACCATCAATTCCCATCAGATGGTGCTGGAAGCGCTGATGGTGATGGCGGCAAAAAACGTCGGCGCCCTACCGGTGCTCGAAGACGGCAATATTGTCGGGGTGATCAGCGAACGGGACTACGCGCGCAAGCTGGTACTCAAGGGCCGCTCCTCGGTCGGCACGCCGGTCAGTGAAATCATGAACTCGCCGGTGATCACCGTAGACTCCCATCAAAGCGTGCAGACCTGCATGAACATCATGACCGACAAGCACCTGCGCCACTTGCCGGTGGTCGAGGACGGCCAGTTGCTGGGCTTGCTGTCGATCGGCGACCTGGTCAAGGAAGCCATTGCCGAACAGGCCGAACTGATCCAGCAGTTGGAGCAGTACATTCGCGGCGAGTAACTAGCCCTTTCTCTTATGGGCTGCGCGCCCTCATGGCGAGGACGCGCAGTTTTTCGTTTCAGCCAGGTGCTGGCCTCGGCAAACTTTATATTTGCTCTATGGCGAGGCACTTCTATATTCATTTAACGCCCCTGAAGCTTCTGCCTCCCCTTGAGTGCTAACCATGGCCAGGACTGACACACTGATCATCTGTGAGCACTGCGATGGCGTGTATGAAAAAGCCACGCTTGCCAAACACCAGACTGCCCTGTGCCAGCGCTGTGGCGGTGTGCTGCAGCGCTACAACGGCCTGTCGGTACAACAACGCCTGGCGCTGACCCTGACAGCCGCGGTGCTGTGGGTGTTCGCCAACTTCTATCCGGTGATGAGCATCAGCCTGAAGGGCCTGAAGAACAGTGCCACGCTCTGGGACTCGGTGGTGGCCCTGAGTGATGGGCCGATTACCTTCATCGCCCTGGTGGCGGCCATCTCCATCATCATTGCGCCAGTTTTCCAGTTGTTGCTGTTGATCTGGGTCTTGAGTTTCGCCCTGGCGTCCCGGCGCTCGCCGGCCTTCAAACTGTGTATGCGCTGGCTGGAAACGCTGCGGCCATGGAGCATGCTCGAGGTCTGCTTGCTGGGGGCCATGGTGGCAGTGTTCAAACTCGCCGGCCTGCTGGATGTGGTGCCAGGCTTGGGTCTGTTTGCCCTGGCAATCCTGAGCCTGTTGCTGATCCGCATTGCCGGACGCGATGTACGCGAACTGTGGGACATCCTATGAACACCCTGCCCGAGGCACGCGACCTCAACCTGTGCCTATGTCACAGCTGTGGCCTGGCTTGCGACATGCGCGACGAACCCCACACATGTGAGCGCTGCGATGCGCCGTTGCACCGACGCAAAACCAACTCCCTGGCCCGCACCTGGGCCTTTCTGCTGGCGGCCCTGGTGTTCTACATCCCGGCCAACCTGTTGCCGGTGATGAACACCAGCATGCTCGGCAGCGGTGCCGACAGCACCATCATTGGCGGGGTGCTGGAGTTCTGGGAACACGGCGCCTGGGACATCGCGCTGATTATTTTCATTGCCAGTATCGCCGTCCCGGGGGTCAAGTTTGTTGCCCTCAGCCTGCTCCTGGTGACGGCGCAACGTGGCAGTCTCTGGGCGCGTAAAGAGCGCTCGCAGTTGTACCGTTTCGTCGAACTGATCGGGTACTGGTCCATGCTCGACGTGATCGTCGTGGCACTGGTGGCCGCACTGGTGAAATTCCAGGCGCTGGGAGATATCGAGCCTCGGGCCGGTATTCTGTTCTTTGGCATGGTGGTGGTGTTCACCATGCTGTCAGCCATGAGTTTTGACCCACGCCTGATCTGGGACAACCGACAATCCGAGGAGGTCATGGATGCAATCGCGAGCCACTGACGGGCAGCAAGCACCCGGCACAGCCAACATCAAGACCCGGCGCTGGAGCGTTTCGCTGGTGTGGATCGTGCCGATCGTGGCCGTGCTGGTGGGGATTTCCCTGGTGATCCACAACGTGATGCAACAAGGCCCCGTGATCATCCTCAACTTCAAGACCGGGCAAGGCCTGACCGCCAACAAGACCGAGGTCAAATACCGTAACGTGGTGATTGGCCATGTCTCGGAGGTCGAACTCAGTGACGACCAGAAAAGCGTCAATGCCACGGTGAAACTGGCCAAGCAGGCCGAGTCCTTCACCCGCAAGGACTCGAAGTTCTGGGTGGTGCGCCCGCGCATTGGCGCCGGCGGGGTATCGGGTATCGACACCCTGCTGTCCGGCGACTTTATCGGCGCCGACGCCGGCCAGTCGAATGATCGCGCCAAGACCTTTATCGGCCTCGAAGCACCGCCGCCCATTACCTATGGCGAGCCCGGCAAGCGCTTCATGCTGCGCACCCGGGACCTTGGCTCGCTGGATATCGGCTCGCCGGTCTATTACCGCAAGATTCCCGTGGGCCAGGTGGTGGCCTATGCCCTGGACGCTGATGGCAAAGGGGTGAACATCGAGGTGTTCGTCACCTCGCCAAACGATGTCTATGTCACCAATAACACCCGCTTCTGGAACGCCAGTGGCATCGATGTCGAAGTGGGCGCCAATGGCTTCGCGGTCAAGACCGAGTCACTCTCTGCCCTGTTGCTGGGGGGCATCACCTTCCGCGCTCCCGACTACAGCCCCGACGACAAACCGGCCGTCGAAGACACCAGCTACGAGCTGTTCGAGGACCAGAAAAGCGCACTCGCCCCGCCCAATGGCAAGCCGCAATTCCTCGCCTTGCGCTTCGATCAGGCCTTGCGTGGGCTGAAGGTCGACGCGCCTGTTGAGTTCCAGGGACTGGAAATTGGCAAGGTGGTGGCGATCAACCTGGATTTCGATGAGAAGACCCGCAGCTTTCCGATCAATGTCGGCATCGTCATCTATCCGCAACGCCTGGGCCGTGCGCACCTGAAAATGCTCGCGGCACTCAAGCATGATCCCGATGACGAACAGGCCGGGATCCGGCTCATGGGTACCTTCGTCGAGAACGGCCTGCGCGCCCAGGCCCGTAGCGGCAACCTGTTGACCGGGCAGTTGTATATCGCCCTGGAATTCTTCCCGAAAGCGCCAAAAGTCGTCTTCGATGCCACTGCGCGCCCAGTGATGATCCCGACCGTGCCAGCCAGTCTTGAGCAGTTGCAGGAGCAATTGCAGTCCATGGTGGAGAAGATCAACAGACTGCCGATCGAGCGGATCGCCAACAACCTGGACGCCAACCTGACGGAAATGCGCAAAGGCATCAAGCAATTCAGCGGGAAAACCCTCCCTGGGGTACAGGACACCTTGCAAGAGGTGAGCAAAACCCTGCAGTCGGCCAACTCGACCCTCGCCGAAGACTCACCACAACGTGAGCAACTGACCCAGACCCTGGATGAACTGGGGCGTATGTCACGCTCGCTGCGTGAATTGTCCGACTACTTGAGCAGAAATCCGGAATCCTTGCTACGCGGCCGTCCGAAAGATGCCCCGGCGCAAAATCTGCAACCGTCTTCGAGCCGCTGACCACAGGAGCAGGTCCATGTCTTTGTCGTTGAGAGTGTCGTTGCTCAGTGCACTGTTGCTACTTGCGGCGTGCCGCAGTGACCCGATTCATTACCACACGTTGCTCCCGGCGCAACCAGCCCCGGGCGCCCATGGGTCGGCGAACATCCAGTTCGAGCAGATCAGCGTGCCGCCCCAGGTCGACCGTCCACAAATGGTCATTCGCCAAGGCAGCAGCGGCTTGGCGATTCTGGAGACACAATGGTGGGGGGCGAGTCTGGTGGATGAGTTACGCAATGCCCTGGTCGACCAACTGTCCAGCCCCGTCGCTGGGCCCAAGCTGTCTTTACGCCTGGATGTGCAGCGCTTCGATTCAGTCCCAGGGCAGTACGCGCTTATCGATGCGCAATGGCGCCTGCGTATGGAAGAGGGAAAAAACGGCGAGAGCTTCCTCAATTGCCGCACCACCGTGCAGACGCCCTCGGGCCCGAGTATCGACGACCTGGTGGTGGCTCAACAGAACAACGTGAAACGCCTGGCCGCAGCCATCAGCCAGGCGGCCACTACTACTCGCTGCCCTACCTCCCCATGAACAGCCGGCTCACTGGACTGCGCTACCAGGGGTGTCGGGGCTGAACACTTCACCCTGCTTGGGCGCTACCAACGGGCCAGCTCTCAGGCCACCTTCGATTTGCCGGGAGATGTAGTTGACCCCGGCCATCACCCCGTTGGTCTCATTCTCCATCAGGCCCAGCCATGCCTTGTCGAAGGCGGCATTCAAGCTTCTGCGCATTTGCGCTTGCGCTTCGGGTCGGTCGCTTTCATTGGACATGGCACCGATGCCCAGCGAGACCACCGATATCACCGCACCCGCTACCCGACCGACGGCCGCTGCCACCGCGCTGGCGACGCTGCGCGAGGCAATCTGCGCCTCGAGCCGTTCACTGGCGCGCTTGGCCACTGACGAGATCCCAGCGTCCGACAACCCGGCCCCTGCCCCACTATTGGAGCCGCGCACTTGCTCGATCAGGGCCAGATAAGCCGGCAATCGGTTGACTGGTTCGGCGTGAACGATCTGATACAGCGAAGCATTGCGCGCAGGTGGCGGTGCCAGGGTGATGGCGGGTATCCGGTTGAGACGCTGGTCGAATTGATCCTGGGGCACGGCGTAATGCTCCTGGATCTCCCCCAGATGGGCACTGAGCATCTGCAGGTACAGGGTGACGGCGTCGCCCATGATCACGTTAGGGTCTGTGACCTTGGCCACCGGATCCAGCACGCGCTCGTGGTACTGCTCCTGCAGGTACAGGGTCAGGCGGTTGACCACTGTATCCTTCTCGTCCTTGGCGCTGAGCTTGTACCAGCCCACTTTCATGCCCAGCCATTGCTGGGTCCAATAGCTGGTAAACCAGGGAATGAAGTCGCTCTCGGTGCGCTGGAACACCTGCTCGCGCCACCGTTCCATGGCTTTGCGCGTGTACTGGCGGACCGTTTCCCTGGAGGACAACGAGACAGTTTCGATGTCTTTATCAATCTGCTGCCAGGTCGCGTCCGTGATCACTACTTGCACCGTCGGTTCGACGCGACGCGCAGTCGAGCATCCAGCCAGTAATATGACCAGTAAAGTAAAAAACAGGACACGCCGATTCAAGATCGCAGTCCTCCCCGCAAATGACACGACAGCCGTAGCCACGCATCAATGCGAATCGAACGCCTGGCATTTTGGGTCACGGTACGGTGAGTATAGGTGGTGAAGAACCTGCTCAATTACCGACGGGAGGCACCATGCTCTATCGACTGACGGCTGACGGCCTGCTGCTCGTGCATTTGCTGTTCATTCTGTTCGTCCTGTTCGGCGCCCTGCTCGCGTTCAAATGGCGCCCGGTGATCTGGTGGCACCTGCCAGCGGTAGTGTGGGGCACCCTGGTTGAAGTCTGCCACTGGAGCTGCCCCCTGACCCGCTGGGAAAACCTCATGCGCCGCAGTGCCGGCCAGGCCGGGTATGAGGAGAGTTTCATCGAACATTACCTGTGGCCCCTGATTTACCCCGCTGGGCTGACGCCTAGTATCCAGCTAGGCCTCGGTGGCCTGGTGGTGCTGGTCAATGGACTGATCTACCTGCGCCTGGCCAGGCGCTGAGCTTTCTCGCGGACAAAAACAAAACCCCTACCTGCATACGCAGATAGGGGTTTCGGAATTTAATCTTGACGATGACCTACTCTCACATGGGGAAACCCCACACTACCATCGGCGATGCATCGTTTCACTGCTGAGTTCGGGATGGGATCAGGTGGTTCCAATGCTCTATGGTCGTCAAGAAATTCGGGTACTGAGTCGTGGCCAGATGGCCTCGCTTCAGCAAATTGGGGATGTGATAGCTTTTGGTGTTGTGCGTTGCTTTGAGCAGATTCGAACTTTCGGTTCGTTTCGTCTTCACACACCGCAATCTGATGCTTCTTTCGAAGTAGTCAAATTGCTTGGGTGTTATATGGTCAAGCCTCACGGGCAATTAGTATTGGTTAGCTCAACGCCTCACAGCGCTTACACACCCAACCTATCAACGTCGTAGTCTTCGACGGCCCTTCAGGGGACTCA